>NZ_JBFODK010000027.1:0-52901 GCF_040908275.1 Aeromonas sp. R4-3 | reverse complement strand
GGCGCCTCGCGGCCCGCGAGGCCCTGCGCCCTTTCGGCCTGGCGGGGAGTACAGTGGCCATAGGGAGCGCCCGCGAGCCGCTCTGGCCTGAGGGGATGGAGGGGAGCATCAGCCACAGCCAGCTGGCGGGACAGGGGGTGGCGCTCTGCGGGGTGCGCCCCGCCCAGGGGGGCATGGGGCTGGATCTGGAGGCCTGGCTCGAGGCCGATCAAGCGGCGCAGCTCTGGCCCGGCATAGTCGATGAGGATGAGTGGGGGCGGCTGAAGGCCGGGGCCGGCGCGGTCGGGCTCGACAGATCCCGGGGGCTGACCCTGGTGTTTTCCGCCAAGGAGAGCCTGTTCAAGGCGCTCTATCCCAGAGTGGGGCGCTATTTCGACTTTCTCGATGCCCGCTGGCTGGGGATGACGGCACAGACCCTCACCCTGGAGCTTAAGGTCCCCCTGACGCCGACCCTGCCCGCCGGCTGGCGCTGCACCCTGCACTGGCAGCGGTTGCCGGGGGGCGTGCTCACCACCTTGCTGCTGTGAGTTCCGCCCGGGCCCTCGCGCCCCGTCACTGCCCAGACAAAGAAACCGCCATCAGGCGGTTTCTTGCTATCTCTCTCAGGCCGACTGCTTGCTTGGCGCTGTATCCTGGCGCCGGCGGGGCACTATGACGGGGGCACCATCGCCGGGGGCGTGCAGTATGTCCACATCTGTCTGGTAGAGACGATCGATCAGGGACTTGGTCACCACCTCCCTGGCCGGGCCCATGGCCTGGATGCCGCCGTCCCCCAGGACAATCAGCTCGTCGCAGTAGCGGGCGGCGGTGGCGAGATCATGGATGACGATGAGCACCGTCTTGCCCTCGGCGGCGACCCTGTGGATGGCCTCCATCACCTCGGTCTGGTGGCCTATGTCCAGGGCGCTGGTGGGCTCGTCCAGCAAGATGAGATCCGCATCCTGGGCCAGCACCATGGCGAGCCAGACCCGCTGGGCCTGGCCGCCGGACAGCGAATTGGCGCTCTGCTGCCAGATGGCATCGAGCTGCATCCGCTCCCGGGCCCAGTCCACCATGCGGGCGTCCTCCTCGCTCCACTGGGTGAACCAGCCCTGATGGGGATGACGGCCATACTGCACCAGCTGCTCGACCCGGATGCCAGGCGGCACCAGGGGGCGCTGGGGCAGGTAGGCCAGCTCCCGGGCCAGGGCCTTCATGCCATAGCTACCCAGGGGCTTGCCCTTGAGCAGTATCTCCCCTGACTGGGGCTGCTCCTGGCCCGCCAGCAGTTTGAGCAGGGTGGACTTGCCGCCCCCGTTGGGGCCGACTATGCCCACCAGCTTGCCCTGGGGGATGGAGAGGGAGATCTCCTCGAAGATGGCCTTGTGCTGGTAGCCGAAATGGAGTCGATTCACGGTGAGCGTCATCAGTCGGCCCTCGGTTTGTCTTGGAAATGGATGAATGGCATGGTCAGTCCGCCCGTTGTCTGTCTTTGATCAGGATGAAGAGCAGCAGCAAGCCGCCGAGAATGCGGGTCATGATGCCGGTGGCCACCTCATGGGGGCTGGCCAGCACCCGCACCAGAGTGTCGCTGGCGAGCAGCATCAGGGCGCCGCACAGGGCCGCAATCCAGAGCGGCACTATGCGATCCCGGGAGAGCCAGGAGGCTAGTATGGGGGCCGCCATGGCGATGAAGACCACGGGGCCGCCGATGGCGGTGCCAAGGGCCGCCACCAGTATGGCCTGGGCCAGCACCCCGAGCTGCACCCGGTTCACGTTCACCCCCAGGGTGCTGGCGGTGACGGATCCTAGGCGCAGCACACCGAGGGCGCGGGAGAGATAGACGACCCAGGGGCAGATGAGCAGGATCAGTATCCCCACCGGCACGACTGTGCCGTAGCCCTGGCCGACGAAATTGCCCATGTTCCAGAGATAGAGGCTGGTGAGGTGCACCAGGGACTGGGTGGACATGGCGAACTGGCCGATGGCGTTCATCAGCTCGGAGACGCCTATGCCGATCACCACGAACAGGTAGCCCTGCTCCCCCGGCTTGTTGCACAGGGCATAGAGCACCAGAGCGGCAAACAGGGCACCGAAGGGCGCGGCCCACCAGGGCCAGCTGCCGAGCGTCAGGTAGAGGGAGAAGATGATGATGGCCAGGGAAGCCCCCTCGTTGACCCCTATCATGTCCGGGGTGGCGAGGCGGTTGCGGACCAGGGTCTGCACCAGGCAGCCGGAGAGGCCCATGGCGGCGCCGGCCACCAGCACGGCGACGATGCGCGGCAGCCGGATCTTGAACACCGTCACCTGGTCGAGCCGGCTTCCCTCCCCAAGCAGTGTCTGGATGACACCCATCATGGTGATCTTGCCGGAGCCCAGGGTCAGGGCCAGCAGGGAGAGCAGGGTGAGGGCGAGCACTAGCCCGAGGGTGATTAGCCAGGCGCGGCGCTCCAGCAGCAGGGTGCGGCGGCCGAGGCGCAGGCAGAGGGTGCCGGTGGGGAGTCGGGTTTCGGGCAGGGGGGCCCTCATGTTCATGGCGTTATTCATGGGAGGGCACCTTATTTGACGGCCAGCAGGGAGCGGAAGCCGCCGCTGCGCACCACCAGGATGAGCACGGGGGCACCGATCAGCGCCAGAATGACGCCGTTGGGCAGCTCGAACGGCTGCAGCAGCCAGCGCGCCAGTATGTCGGCACCGAGCAGGAACAGCACCCCGAACAGGGCGGAGAAGCGCACCTGGATGGCCAGGCGCACCGGCTCCACCAGGCGGGCGCAGTAGGCGGCCAGGAAGCCGACGAAGCCGATGGGACCGGCAATGGCGATGGCGCAGGCGGTGAACAGGGTGGCGGCCAGCAGCACGCCGATGCGCACCCGGGTCGGCCGTATGCCGAGCGCCTGGGCCTGGTTGTCCCCCATCTGCATCAGGGTGAGCTGGCGGCACAGCGCCAGGGTCAGCAGCAGGGCGGCCAGCGCGAAGGGGATCACCGTCAGCACGGACTCCAGGCTGGAGGCGGCCAGCGACCCCAGGTTCCAGAAACGAAACTGCTCCAGTACTACCCGGTTGGAGAGCAGCAGGAAGTTGGAGAGGCCGCCGAAGGTGGCGGAGAGGGCGACCCCCACCAGGATGAGCTTGAGGGGGTTGGAGCGCCCCACCATGAGGCCGAGACCCAGTACGATGAGGTTGCCGAGCAGGGCCCCCATGCCGGACCAGAGCAGGTAGCCGTAGGCGGATTCGACACCGAAATAGGTCAGCCCGATCACCAGGGCGAACACGGCGCCGGCGTTGACCCCGAGCAGGCCGGGTTCGGCCAGGGGGTTGCGGGTGGCGCTTTGCAGCATGGAGGCGGCGAGGGCGAGACAGACCCCCACCACCAGGGCCGCCAGGGTGCGGGGCAATCGCAATGTATTGACTATCATGGCGAGTTTTTCATCGGCCACCAGGGCGGGATCGCCCAGCAGGAAACCGGCGACCTCGCGGCCACCATAGACACCGGCGCCTGTGGCCAGTGACAGAGAAATCAGCAGTATGAGGAGCAGCACTCCGAGCCAGAACAGCTGAGCTTGGTATCTGAGCACGCAACAACTCCTTTGATAGGGGGCAGTAGAAACGCAAAAAGGGAGCCCCGATCTCGGGGCTCCCGCAGGGAGAGCTTACAGCTTGTAATCTACGCCAGCGTAGACGGTGCGTCCTTCCAGGATGAAGTCGGCGTCGGTGGCCACCTCATCACGCTTGGTGTTGGTGAGGTTGGTGATGCCGAGCTTGAAGTCCAGCGCCGGGGTGACAGTCCAGTTGGTGTTGACGTCCAGGGTCTGGTAGTGCTTGGAGGTGAACGCCTGGGAGTTGCGGGCCGGGACCTTGATCACCTGGCTGCCGACATATTGCCAGGCCAGGTTGGCGCTGACGAGCTCGCTCGCCTGCCAGTCCAGACCGAGGTTGCCGGTGTGATCCGGGGTCTTGGCCAGATCATCCCCTGTGCTCCTGTCCACTGAGTCCAGCAGGGTGAAGTTGCCGGTCAGCGTCACGTTGTCCAGCACGTCGACCCAGCCGGTCAGCTCCAGACCCTTGATGCGGGCCTCCTTGACGTTGAGGTAGGTCATCACGGTCGGACGGTAGCCCGGGCCCCACTGATCGCTCTGGATCAGATCCTCGATCTCGTTGTGGAAGCCGGTCACCCCGGCGCCGAAGCGCGCGGCCTCGTAGGCGGTGCCCAGCTCATAGCTGACGGCGGTTTCCGGCTTCAGATCCGGGTTGCCGATGACCTGGCAGGCGCCGCGGCAGGCGGTGGTGGAGAAGCCTTCGCTGGACTGGGCCAGGGTCGGGGCCTTGAACGCCTTGCCGGCGCCACCCTTGATCACCCACTCGTCGGTCAGGGTGTAGAGGGCATAGGCGCGCGGGCTGAACTCGGTGCCATAGGTCTCATGGTGATCCAGACGACCGGAGAGGGTCAGGGCCAGATCGCCGAAGCCGAACTCGTCTTGCAGGTAGACGGCGCTCTGGGTCGCATCCACGCTGCCATTGGCGATGTTGCGGCTGTGCTCCAGCTCTGTCTTGCGCAGCTCGGCACCTGAGGTGAGCAGGTGATCACCCAGGTAACCGCTGACCTGACCGTCCACAGTGTTGTTGGTCTGGGTGACATCGGCGGCGCCGCCATTGAGCTGGGAGTCATCCATCAGATCGATTTGCTCGAAGTAGTAACGAGCGCGGCTGTCGAAGTGCTCCCAACGGCCGTTGTGGGTCAGCCCCAGGCTCAGGCGATCCAGGTTCTGCACGTTGTGGGGGGTGGCCGGTGCGGTCGGGGCGCGGGGCACGTTGTTGAAGTAGCTGTCCATGTCGTTCTGGTTGTAACCCAGATCGAAGTCGATGTCCTGGTTATCGGCCACCAGCCACTTCAGGCTGGTCAGCACGTTGACCACTTCCCGTTTTTCCAGGGCATCGGCGTCCGGGTTGTTGGACTGATCGCTCTTCCAGTTGTCGCGCTGATAGCCTTCCACCACCACGCTGCCCAGCAGCTTGTTGTCGATCAGGGCGCCGGAAACATAGGCGCTGGCCTGGTTGGCATCGCCGCCCTCACCCTCGGTGGGCATGCTGTGGGTGTATCCGACGGCGGCCTCTGTCTTCTCCTTGGCCTGGCGCAGGATCACGTTGACCACGCCGCCCAGAGCATCTGCCCCGTACAGGGAGGAGACGGGGCCACGGATCACCTCGATGCGCTCGATGGCGGCCATGGGGATGGAGCTCAAGTCGAAGTCGTTGCCGTAGGCGCTGCCCAGGGTCTCGCGGGCGTTGACCCGTTTGCCGTTGATCAGCAGCAGGGTGTAGTCACCCCCCATGCCACGGATCTTGATCTCGTTGCGGCCGGTGGGGTTGGTGGAGACTATGTTGACCCCCGGCACGTGCTTGAGGGCATCGCCGATGTTGTTGACGTTCATCTTGTCCAGATCGGCACGGGTCACCACCGAGACGCTGGCCGGGGCGGACAGCTCGGTGTGCTTGGTCTGGGTGGCGGTGACCACCATGGTCTCGTTGGCCTTGACCGACTCTGCCTGGGCCAGGCCCGGTACGGCCAGCAGGCCGAGGGAGAGCAAAATCGGGTTCAAACGAAATACGCCATGCTGCAACTGCATTGTCAAAACTCCATGAATAAACAGAGGTTATGGGGTAGGGCGCTGTGGGCCCAAATGCTCACTGACTTCCTTGTCTGGCAGTACCAGAGGCAGGATTATTGTTATCTCTTGCTCGCTCCAGTCCCCGGATGAGGAACCAGACGCCGGCGCAGGCCAGCAGGCCGCAGCCGATGTTGATCCAGGCCAGGGTGGAGAAACCGTGCAATGCGCTCCCCGCATCGGAGACCAGGTATCTGGCCGAAAGCAGGCTGCCGACCCCGGCTGCCACATTGGTGACTGTGCCCTGGAAGGACATGAAGGCGGCGCGCTGATGGGGCGCCGGAATGGCCGCCGTTACCGCTAGGGTGGTGCTGGCGCGGGCCGAGCTCAGGGCCATGAAGAGGGTAAACAGCAGGTAGACGGGCAGGCCGACCGGCAGGGCGAAGCCGAGCAGGGTGACCAGGGCCAGCAACAGGCTGGTGAGCAGTATGGCGCCCTGGGCACGGCCCTGGTCTATCCAGCCGCCGCACAGGCGCATGGTGGCCATGCTGGCGAGGCCGCCGCACAGATAGAGGGCGGCGATCTGCTCGCGCGGGAAGCTGAGGTTGAACTGGAAATAGTTGGCAAAGTGCGGGATCAGCAGGAAGTGGCCGAACATCTGCAGACAGAGGATGCACAGGGCCCCCTGACAGAGCGGCGAGCCCAGCAACTGGCGCAGACCGCTGCCCTGGGGGGAGCGGGTCACCGGCAGGGACGGCAGCAGGCGGGCGCAGATCAGGGCCAGCAGCAGGCCGCTCGCGCCAAACAGCAGGAAGGGGCTCTGCCAGCCGAGCAACTGGGCCAGGATCAGGGCGACGGGCACGATCAGGATGGCGGCAAGTGAAAACGCCATCCCCACGTAGGCGAGGCGGCGGCCCCGTTCGGCCGGGGGCACCAGATCCAGCACGGCGGCCATCAGGATGGCGGCAAGGGGCCCAGCCACGCAGCCGGACAGGATGAAGATCACCAGCAGTTGCTGACTGTCTTGCACCAGGGCGCAGGCCATCAGCAGCAGAAAACGCAGGGTGAGCAGCACCAGCAGGGCGGGTTTGCGGTTGACCCGATCGAGCCAGGGGGCGGCCAGGAGTCCCATCAGGGCGGCGCCCAGGGTGGCGCCGCCGCTGAAGTAACCGGTCTGCTCCGGGGCCATGCCGAGGCTTGTCACCAGGTCCGGCCCGAGGGGCATCACCATCATCATGCTGCCCATGGAGAGCATGTTGATCAGCAGGGCCAGATGGATGGCAGCAGGGGAGGAGACGACAGGTTCTGGCTTCATCAGAGGCTGACTCGAAAAAATGAGTCCGAATTGTATCCGAGGGATATTGTTGTGACAACAAATGATAACCATTTTTATTTGTATTGAGTGGTCTCTCAATGAGTCTTTTATTTGGGCTCGAAAACGAGCCGAACAAGGACCTCCATGACACTGTCATGGGCCCGGCAGTTTTGCCCCTTGCCATTGCAATCGGGGCGCCATGGCCCATGATGGCAAGGAGTGATGAGAGAGACGCCATGAGAGACGGCAAAAGGGACGGCAAAAGGGATGGCAAAAGGGACGGCAAGAGGGGGACGAGGATGAGAGCTTGGTGTTGGGTGCTCGGGTGCTGCGTGCTCTGGGCCTTGCCCTTGCGGGCCGAGGTGAAGGTCATACCTGTGTTTGAGGCAGAGGGGATGGTGCAGACCCTCAAGGAGCTATATCCCGAGCTTGGGGTCAGTGCCATGGGCAACCAACTGGTGCTGAGCGGGACGCCCGACCAGCTGCAGGAGGCCGAGAGGGTGCTGGATAAGCTCAACCAGCCGCCCCAGAGCCTGCTCATCGAGTGGCGGGTGGCGGGGGCGTCCAGCAGCCGGCAGGCGGGGATAGGCATCGGCAATGACAACGCCAAGCGGCAGTGGCTGCTGGAGGGTGGGGCCGAGGATTACCAGCGCACCCAGCAGGACAACTGGCAGGTGCGCGGCCTCTCGGGGCGGCCCGTGCTGCTGCAGATGGGCTCCTATCAGCCGGTCACCTTCTATCGCTGGCAGGGGGGTCGGGTGGTGGGCATGATGCCGCTGATAAGCGGCCTCTACGCCACCGCCACCCTGATAGGTGACAGGGTACAGATAGCCCTCAGCAGCGAGCAGGCCAGGCTTGAGCGGGGTGACATCAAGACTGGGCAGAGCGCCACCGAGGTGAGCGGCGCCCCGGGGCAGTGGCTGACGGTGGGGGAGCTATCCACCAGTCAGGGGGGTCAGGGGGCCGCGCTGTCCAATCCGTCACGGGTCGGGGTGGCGAGCGGCAGTGAACGCCAGACCCTGCAGATCCGGGTCACTCGCCAATGAGGCGGCCGACGGTGCCCGTTAATGGGGTTGATCCCGGGTGTAATCCCGCAGCTGGCGGCTCTTGAGCAGATACCAGAGCGCCCAGAGGCTGGCGACCAGCACCAGGGCGGTGGGCCAGCTGAACGACCATTTCTGCAGATTGAGGCTGTGCAACTGCATCAACAGACCGCTCGCGGTGGAGCAGAGCAGCAGGCCCCGGCTGTGGCGTCTGAGCCAGGCGCGCAGGCTGTTAGTCTGCTGATAGGTGCCGCCAAAGGCGAGCAGCGCCAGCATGGCGGGCACGTCCGTCAGCAGGCTGATGTAGAGGCTCATCTTGTCCGGGTAGAAGAGGGTCAGGATGGCGCTGCCGCTCTCCCGGGTGACGCCGGCCATCAGAAACAGCCAGACCGAGCGGGTCAGCAAGAGGGCGATGGGCCAGAACCAGAGCGGCGGCCGCAGTTGGCCATGATCGTCATAGCGATGTTCGGGGTAGAGGGTCATAAGGCCCGTTCCGGGGTTGAACTATAGATGCAGGGGATATGGGGCGGGGGGCGGCCCTTTGCAAGGCGGGGGAATTAATCGGGGGGCCAGTGCCCCCCAATCTCTGCTTGGCTTGTCTGATGCCGGATGGCGTTACAGCCAGCCCTTGCGCTTGAAGAAGAGGCCGGTGCCGAGCGACGACATCACCATCAGCACCAGGGACATCTGATAGCCGTATTCCCAGGCGAGCTCCGGCATGCGGCCGAAGTTCATGCCATAGATGCTGGCGATCAGGGTGGGGGGCAGGAAGATCACCGCAGCCACCGAGAAGATCTTGATCACCTTGTTCTGCTCCAGATTGGTCACCCCCATGGAGGCCTCCAGCTGGAAGTTGATCTTGTCAAACAGGAACTGGGTGTGGGGCAAGAGGGACTCCACGTCGTGCAGCATCTCGTCGATCCACTTGTTCTGCTCCCCTGTCATGCGCTGGCGCAGGCTGCGTTTGAGGAAGCGCAGGGCTCGGCGGGTATCGTGCAGGGAGAGACGGATCTGGCCGTTGGCCTCTTCCTGGGCCATCAGCTCCTTGAGCATGGAGTTGATCTGATCCGGCTCGAAGATCTGATCGGCGGTGTTCTCCAGGGTCTTGTAGCCATCCTCGATGAGATCCGAGAGGTACTCCACCTTGAGGTTCTGCACCTCCAGCAGGATGTCGAGGGCGTTCTCCACCTCCAGCCTGTCCTGGCGCATGTAGTGGCGCAGCAGGCGCACCAGGCCGATGTCATCCTCGCGAATGCTGATCAGCAGGTTGTTGCGCAGGGTAAAGGAGACGTGGACACCCTTGGTGTCGCGGCCGATCCGCTGGGGGAACAGGGAGTGGATGTGCAGACCATCTGTGTCCCAGTAGAAACGGGCGGAGGCCTCGATGTCGTCCAGCTCTTCCTTGTCGGGCACCTCTTCCAGGAAGAGGCCCGTCAACCATTCTCGCTCCGCCGTGTCCGGCTTGTAGGCATCCAGCCAGACGGTGTTGTCGGGGACTATGTCGTCCGGTCCGAGCGTGACTATGTCCAGCACCTTGTTATTGAGAATGTAGGCGGTGATCATCTGTCCCCCCTTAAGAAGTCGTGGGTAATCAGGGATGGTTGCACAGGTTCATGCGGCCCTAGATCGCACAGAAAGCGATCCCATGAAATAGCATAACGAGGCCGATGGACAACCTGAATGCGGCGAACTATACAGGGGCGGGCCCCGCTTGTCAGGGGCTATTCATCGGGGGTTCAGCCTGTTTGCTCAAAAAAACGGCGAGGTCGGAGCAGCTGTCCGGGCCGGCATAACCCGGCCCGGACGGGGGATTGCCGAGGGATAAATCGACCAAGATCCCTGGGATCCCAGGGATCACATATTGGGGTAGTTGGGACCAGAGCCTCCCTGAGGCGGGGTCCAGACGATGTTCTGGGCTTGAGCATCCTTGATGTCACAGGCCCGTTTGCCCATCTCACATATTGGGATAGTTCGGCCCCGTGCCTCCCTAAGGAGGTGTCCAGACGATGTTCTGGGGCTGAGCATCCTTGATGTCAGGCCCCAGCCCGAACCGCGCCGGTCACATATTGGGATAGTTGGGGCCGGATCCTCCCTGGGGTGGCGTCCAGACGATATTCTGGCTGGGATCCTTGATGTCACAGGTCTTGCAGTGAATGCAGTTGGCCGCGTTAATCTGCAAGCGAGGCTGGCCCTCCGCCTCCGGGATCTCGGCCTCAATGATCTCAAAGACCCCGGCCGGGCAATAGCGCTGGGCGGGCTCCGCCCAGGTGGGCAGGTTGACCGTCACCGGGATGCGCTCGTCCTGGAGCCTCAGGTGGCAGGGCTGATCCTCGTCGTGGCTGGTGTTGGCCAGATACACCGAAGAGAGCTTGTCAAAGCTGAGTCGCCCGTCCGGCTTGGGGTAGTCGATGGGCTGGCAGCGGCTGGCCAGGCGCAGCTGGCGGTAGTCCGGCTCCTTGTCCAGCAGGGTAAAAGGAGAGGCGCGGGCAAACAGCCGCTGCTCCAGCCAGTTGAAAGCACCGCCGAGCCAGGGACCGAAGCGGTGCAGGGCGGCGCCGAAGTTGCGGGCAGCGATCAACTCCCTGGCCAGCCAGCTCTGTTGCAGCGCATCGCCATACTCGGCGAGATCCCGCCCGCCCTCATCACCGCCGCGCAGGCTCATGGCGACAGTGCCGGCCGCCAGCATGCCGGACTTCATGGCGGTGTGAATGCCCTTGATGCGGGAGAAATCCAGGGTGCCCGCATCGCAGCCGATGAGCAGGCCGCCGGGGAAATGCATGCGGGGCAGGGAGTGCCAGCCCCCCTTGGTGATGGCCCTAGCGCCGTAACTGATGCGCTCCCCCCCCTGCAGGGTCTGCGCGATGAGAGGGTGGTGTTTGAGGCGCTGGAACTCGTCGAAGGGGCTGAGCCAGGGATTCTGGTAGTTGAGATCGACGATGAGGCCGACCGCCACCTGGTTGTCCGCCAGATGATAGAGATAAAAGCCCCCCTGACTCTTGCTGCCTCTCTGCTCCCCGAGCGGCCAGCCGCTGCCGTGCAGCACGCGGCCGGGATGAGATTGACCGGCGGGCACCTGCCACAGCTCCTTGAAGCCGATGGCATAGTGCTGGGGTTGGTGCTGGGCGGTGTTTTCCAGATGGAATTGGGCGATCAACTGTTTGCCGAGGTGGCCGCGGGCCCCCTCGGCGAACAGGGTGTAGCGGCCATAGAGCGCCATGCCGGGCACGTGATCCGCCTTGGGGTTGCCCTCTTTGTCGAGCCCGAGATCCCCTGTCACCACTCCTCTTATCCTGCTCTCTTCCACTATGAGTTCGCTCGCCGCGAAGCCGGGGTAGATCTCGACCCCGAGCGCCTCGGCCTCCCGGGCGAGCCAGCGGCAGAGGTTGCCGAGGCTGACGATGTGGCAGCCGTCGTTGTGCATCCGCGGCGGCACCGCCCAGCTGGGAAGTTGCAGGGCGCGTGACGCGTCTTGCAGCAGATGGACCTGATCATCCGTGACCGGTACGCCGAGGGGCGCCTCTTGCCAGCGCGCCGGCAGCAGCTCCTTGAGGGCGACGGGATCGAGCAGGGCGCCGGAGAGCAGATGGGCGCCCACTTCCGCCCCCTTCTCCAGCAGGCAGACCGAGAGATCCGGGGCCTGCTGCTTCAATGCGATGGCGGCACTGAGGCCAGCCGGGCCGCCACCGACGATGACGACATCAAATTCCATTGCTTCGCGTTCCATCTTGCCTCTGCGCTCGACTTGGCCTAGGGTAGTGCTGGTAGTTTACGTAAACGTAAACCATTTTGTCAGCATAAAAGTGTGAGAGTGCAAAATGGATTCACTCAACCGATACGAGGGATGACCGCCATGAAGCTGCTGGTCGCTGTCAAACGGGTCGTTGATTACAACGTCAAGATCCGGGTCAAGAGCGATGGCTCCGATGTGGAGCTCGCCAATGTGAAGATGGGCATCAACCCGTTTTGTGAAATCGCGGTGGAGGAGGGGGTGAGGCTGCGTGAAGCCGGGGTGGCCACCGAGCAGGTGGTGGTGACTCTGGGCCCGGAGGTGGCGGCCGAACAGCTGCGCCATGCCCTGGCGCTGGGGGCGGATCGGGCCCTGCACTATGTCACCGACGAGACCCTGACCCCGCTCACAGTGGCTCGCGCCCTGCAAAAGGTGTGCGAGCGGGAGCAGCCCAGCCTGGTGCTGCTCGGCAAGCAGTCCATCGACTCTGACAACAACCAGGTCGGCCAGATGCTCTCGGCCCTCTGCGACTGGCCACTCGCTACCTTCGCTTCCGCCATCAAGCTGGTGGAGGGGGAGCTGCAGGTGACCCGCGAGATAGACGGCGGTCTCGAGACCCTCGGCATGGGGCTGCCCGCCGTGGTGACGGTGGACCTGCGCCTGAACGAACCCCGCTTCGCCTCGCTGCCCAACATCATGAAGGCCAAGCGCAAGCCGATTGAGAGCGCTCCCTTTGCGGCCCTTGGGGTCGAGCCCGCCGGTCAGACCCGGCTGCTCGGGGTGATGGCGCCTGCCCCCCGGCGCGCCGGCATCAGGGTGGGCTCGGTGGACGAGTTGCTGGACAAACTCAGGCACGAAGCCAAGGTGATCCCATGAGCGCATGCAGGGTCACGGCCTATCTCGCGGGCCAACTGGCTGCCACCAGCGGGCGCGTTGGCGAACAGACAGGAACAACAACGGACGACATCAAGGTGCTGCCATGAGCGTACTCATTATTGCCGAACATCATCAGGGCCAGCTGGCGGACAGCGCCGCCCGTCTGGTCACTGCGGCGACCCGGCTCGGCGCCGAGGTTCACCTGCTGCTGCTGGGCCAGGGGCTGGCGGAGGCGGGGGAGCAGGCGGCCTCCTTGCAGGGAGTCACCCGGGTGCTGCTGGCCGAACACCCCATGCTGGCGGAGGGGCTCAATGACGGTATCGATCGGCTGCTGGCCCCCGTGGTGCGGGACTATCAGCACTGCCTGATGGCGGCGAGCAGCCACGGCAAGGATCTGCTGCCACGGGTGGCGGCCAGGCTGGGGGTGGAGATGATCTCCGAGGTGACTGACATAGAGGGGCCCGATACCTTCCTGCGCCCCCTCTATGCGGGCAACGCCATTGCCCGGGTGACGAGTGCGGCGCCCGTCAAGGTGATCAGCATACGGGCATCGGCCTTCCCTTGCGCCGAGAGCGGGGGGGCAGAGGCCAGGGTCGAGCACCTTCCCGTCCCCGAGCTGGGCTGCCGGACCCGGCTCATCGAGCGGCGTGCGGTGCGATCCGCACGGCCCGAGCTCGGCGCGGCGCGGGTGGTGGTCTCAGGCGGGCGGGCGCTCGGATCGAAAGAGCAGTTTGCCCTGATTGACGCCCTGGCCGACAAGCTCGGCGGCGCTGTGGGGGCCTCTCGGGCCGCGGTGGATGCGGGTTTTGTCGCCAACGATCTGCAGGTGGGCCAGACCGGCAAGATAGTGGCCCCCGAGCTCTACATCGCCATCGGCATCTCGGGGGCCATCCAGCACCTGGCGGGGATGAAGGAGTCCAAGGTGATAGTCGCCATCAACAAGGACCCGGAAGCCCCCATCTTCCAGGTGGCGGACTATGGCCTGGTGGGGGATCTCTTCACCCTGCTGCCGGAGCTCACCGCCAAGCTGTAAATTTGCCAAAAAGGGGCACAGGAAGCCGTCTGTGCTGTCTCGCCCCCGTTTCCATGCATGTTCTCTGCAAGCCCTGGCCCTTTCAGGGCTTTTTCCATGGTGTCGGCGTCGGCCATGGGGGCAAAAGGTTGCGCCAGATCCCAAAAAGCCTTTGCCCCCACGGGGGCCTGTCGTGTAAAAACATTCAAGTCATCGATCACTCTCATCCATTCACGGAAAGCGTCATGAGCAAACAGATTTACAACTTCTGCGCCGGCCCCGCCATGTTGCCGGTTGAAGTCATGGAGCGCGCCCAGCGCGAATTTTGTAATTTCCAGGGGCTGGGAGCCTCGGTCATGGAGCTCTCCCATCGCGGCAAGCCCTATATGGCGGTCGCCGAGAAGGCCGAAGCCGATTTGCGGGATCTGCTGGCGGTGCCGGACAACTACAAGGTGTTGTTCATGCACGGCGGCGGTCGCGGCCAGTTCTCTGCCGTGCCCATGAACCTGCTCGGCGGCGCCAATAAAAAGGCGGATTACCTGCTGACTGGCGTCTGGGCTCAGAGCGCCGTGGATGAGGCCCAGAAATACGGGGACATCCAGACCTTCCAGGGGGTGGCGAAGAACGAGCAGGGGATAAGCCACCTGCTGCCGACCCCGGCGTTTCGCGCCGATGCGGCCTATGTGCACTACTGCCCGAACGAAACCATAGATGGCATAGAGATGTTCGACATCCCGGCCACCGGCGATGTGCCCCTGGTGGCGGATCTCTCCTCCACCATCCTCTCCCGTCCCATCGACGTGAGCCGCTTCGGCATCCTCTACGCCGGTGCCCAGAAGAACATAGGCCCGTCGGGCCTGGCCATCGCCATAGTGCGGGACGACCTGCTGAACCAGGCGAGAGCCGACGTGCCCTCTGTCTTTGACTACCAGCTCACCGCCAAGAACGACTCCATGTTCAACACTCCCCCCACCTACGCCTGGTATCTGGCCGGCCTGGTGTTCGAGTGGCTCAAAGAACAGGGCGGGCTGGAGGCGATGGAGGCGCGCAACAAGGCGAAGGCCGATTTCCTCTACGGCTACCTCGACGACTCCAGCTTCTACGGCAACAAGGTGGACGTGGCCTGCCGCTCCCGCATGAACGTGCCCTTCCAGCTCAAGAACGAGGCCCTGGACAAGCAGTTCCTGGCGGAGTCGGAAGCGGCCGGTCTGCTGGCGCTCAAGGGGCACCGCATCGTCGGCGGCATGCGTGCCAGCCTCTACAACGCCATGCCGCTGGAAGGGGTCAAGGCCCTGGTGAGCTTTATGGATGGTTTTGCCAAGCGCCACGGTTGAGCCGCCGCTCACGCGCTGGCTGCGACGCCGTGATCAAGGCTCATGTGCTGCGCGGAACCTCATTGATGGGTATCAACTCCGGTTCCTGTGCTGCGCTTCACCTTGCTGACGACCTCTCGCGACAGAGCGTGAACAGCCAGGGTATTGCCGTTGATGCAAGGCGCCGGGGACTCCCCGGCGTCTGTTTTTCCAGAAGATCCTGACCGCCAGCCCGGCTGCCCCGGTTTTGTGCCACAGACGGTCTTGCCGCGCGGGGCGCGGGCTGTTAACGTCCGGTCAGGTGATTTACTTGAGATTGTACAGGAAGTCTATGAATTCGTTGCGTTTGGAACCCATTTCTAGCGTGGCCGGGGTGGTCAATCTGCCTGGCTCCAAAAGTGTCTCTAACCGTGCCCTGCTGCTGGCAGCCCTGGCACGGGGCACTACCCGGCTGACCAACCTGCTCGACAGCGATGACATCCGCCACATGCTGGCGGCGCTGACCCAGCTCGGGGTCAAGTACAAGCTCTCCGCCGACAAGACAGAGTGCACCGTGCATGGCCTGGGTCGCAGCTTTGCGGTATCGGCACCGGTCAACCTCTTCCTCGGCAACGCCGGCACCGCCATGCGCCCGCTCTGTGCTGCGCTCTGTCTGGGCTCCGGTGAGTACATGCTGGGGGGCGAGCCGCGCATGGAAGAGCGTCCCATCGGTCATCTGGTGGATGCCCTGCGCGAAGCGGGTGCCCATATCCAGTACCTGAAAAAAGATGGCTATCCGCCCCTGGTGGTGGATGCCAAGGGTCTGTGGGGCGGCGACGTGCACGTCGACGGCTCCGTCTCCAGCCAGTTCCTGACGGCGTTTTTGATGGCGGCCCCCATGGCGGCCGGCGACACCCGCATCCACATCAAGGGGGAGCTGGTCTCCAAGCCCTACATCGACATCACGCTGCACATCATGAAGCAGTTTGGTGTGGTCATCGAGCACGATGACTACAAGGTGTTCTACATCAAGGGCAACCAGACCTATGTCAGCCCCGGTGACTTCCTGGTGGAAGGGGACGCCTCCAGCGCCTCCTACTTCCTCGCGGCAGGCGCCATCAAGGGCAAGGTGCGGGTCACCGGCATCGGCAAGCACAGCATCCAGGGGGACATCCACTTCGCCGACGTGCTGGAGAAGATGGGCGCCCGCATCACCTGGGGCGACGACTTCATCGAGGCCGAGCAGGCCCCCCTGCACGGCGTCGACATGGACATGAACCACATCCCGGATGCGGCCATGACCATAGCCGTCGCGGCGCTGTTTGCGAAGGGGCCCACCGCCATTCGCAACATCTACAACTGGCGGGTGAAGGAGACGGATCGCCTGCACGCCATGGCGACCGAGCTGCGCAAGCTGGGCGTGGAAGTGGAGGAGGGGCACGACTTCATCGCCGTCACCCCGCCGGAGCAGCTCAAGCACGCCGAGATCGATACCTACAACGATCACCGCATCGCCATGTGCTTCTCCCTGGTGGCGCTGTCCGATACCGCTGTCACCATCAATGATCCGGGTTGTACCTCCAAGACCTTCCCGGACTACTTCACCAAGCTGGCCAGCATCAGCCAGGCTTAAGTCCGTCGGGCCCGCCTTGTGCGGGCCCGTTCGTTTCTGCCTCCCGTCTTCTCCCCCGGTTTGCCAACACCCTTAGCAGCATTATCCAAACTTGCAAGGTGCGCCGATAAAATTCCTTGTCCAAGAATGTAATTTTCTATTTACACCGTCCCGGTCGCGGGCTAGATTGAAGTTTCTTCATCGCAGTCATTTAGCAGGAAACTTGGTCATGCAGCATCAAACCGACGACGTTCGTATCAGTGAAATCAAAGAGTTATTGCCCCCGGTTGCGGTGCTTGAGAAGTTTCCGGCGACCGAGACCGCATCAAATACCGTGTTTGAATCCCGCCAGGCCATCCATCAGATCCTGGCCGGTGAAGATCAGCGCCTGCTGGTGGTGATCGGCCCCTGCTCCATCCACGATCCGGTTGCCGCGCTGGAATACGGCAAGCGCCTCAAGACCTTGCGTGACGAGCTCAAGGGCCAGCTGGAAATCGTGATGCGGGTCTACTTCGAGAAGCCGCGCACCACAGTGGGCTGGAAGGGGCTGATCAACGACCCTTACCTCGACAACAGTTGCCAGATCAACGACGGCCTGCGCCTGGGTCGCAAGCTGCTGCTGGATCTCAACGACATGGGGCTGCCGACCGCCTCCGAGTTCCTCGACATGATCACCCCGCAATACGTGGCGGATCTGATGAGCTGGGGTGCCATCGGGGCCCGTACCACCGAATCCCAGGTGCACCGCGAGCTGGCCTCGGGTCTCTCCTGCCCGGTGGGCTTCAAGAACGGCACCGACGGCACCATCAAGGTGGCCATCGATGCCATCGGCGCTGCCAGCGCCCCGCACCACTTCCTGTCGGTGACCAAGTACGGTCACTCCGCCATCGTCTCGACCGCCGGCAACCCGGATTGTCACATCATACTGCGCGGTGGCCGCGAGCCGAACTACAGCGCCGCCCACGTGGATGAGGTGGTGAAGGGGCTGGACAAGGCCGGTCTGCCCCAGAAGGTGATGATCGACTTCAGCCACGCCAACAGCAGCAAGCAGTTCAAGAACCAGATGCTGGTGGCCGAGGACGTGGCCGGTCAGCTGCGCGCCGGCAGCAAGGCGGTGTTCGGTGTCATGGTGGAGAGCCACCTGGTGGAAGGCCGTCAGGATCTGGTGGAAGGGTGCGAGCTCACCTTCGGTCAGAGCATCACCGATGCCTGCATCGGCTGGGCCGATACCGAGGTGCTGCTGCGCAATCTGGCCGATGCGGTCGCCACCCGCAACGCACTCTGAGGCCGGGGCGGGGATGCCCCGCTCACGGCAATAAAAAAGCGCGACCCCAGGGTCGCGCTTTTTGTTGGCTCAGGAAGAGGGGCTTACTTGGCCCGCTCCTGATGACCGCGCAGGCGGATGTTGATCATCTCCACCACCAGCGAGAAGGCCATGGCGAAGTAGATGTAACCCTTCGGAATGTGCATGTCCAGCCCCTCGCCGACCAGGGCGACACCGACCAGGATCAGGAAGGCGAGCGCCAGCATCTTGATGGTGGGGTGCTCGTCGACGAAGTCACCTATGGCCTTGGCGGCAAACATCATGACGCCGACGGCGATCATGATGGCCAGCACCATGACGGGCACGTGATCCGCCATGCCGACCGCAGTGATGACGGAATCCAGGCTGAAGATGATGTCGAGGATGGCGATCTGCACCAGTGTCGACATGAAGCCGGCGGTCTTGCTCACCATGCCGGGCTCTTCGGCGGCGCCCTCCAGGCTCTGGTGGATCTCGTGGGTACTCTTGGCGATGAGGAACAGGCCCCCCACCAGCAGGATGAGATCCCGGCCCGAGATGGCTTCATCCAGCATGCTGAACAGCGGCTCGGTGAGGCGCATCACCCAGGCCAGGGAGAGCAGCAGCAGGATGCGGGTGCCCATGGCAAGCCCCAGCCCCAGGATCCGCGCCTTCTGGCGTTGAGCCTCCGGCAGTCGCCCCACCAGGATGGAGATAAAGATGATGTTGTCGATGCCCAGCACGATCTCGAGCAGGGTCAGGGTGGCGAGCGCCACCCAGGCTGAGGGGTCAGCAATCCATTCCAGCATGATTGAACCTTGGTTGAAAAATTTGAAGCAGCGCATTCTAGCAGGGGGTTATGGCTTGTCCCAGTAGCGCGAAAAGATAAAAATGGCAGCCATCCAACGGGAGGAAAACATGTTTCGATTAGGGCTCATCATCAACCCCATCGCCGGCATCGGCGGTGCGGTCGGTCTCAAGGGCAGCGACGGCATGGTGGCCGAGGCGCTGGCGCGGGGCGCCATGCCCAAGGCCCGGGAGCGGGCCCGTCAGGCCCTGCTGCCCCTGTGCTCGCTCACAGACCAGTTCGAGCTGCTGACGGTGGCGGGAGAGATGGGGGAGACACTCGCCGCCGAGCTGCATTTGCCTCACCGCATCCTCTACCAGCCTGCCGGTGCCCAGACGTGTGCCGAGGACACCCGGGCCGCCGCCCTGGCCCTGCGGGAAGCCGGGGTGGATCTGCTGCTCTTTGCCGGCGGGGATGGCACAGCCCGGGACATCTGCGCGGCGGTGGGGGAGTCCTGCCATGTGCTCGGCATCCCGGCGGGGTGCAAGATCCACTCCGGTGTCTACGGCGTGACCCCGACGGCGAGCGGCCGGGTGGCGGCGCGGATGATAGCAGGGGAGCTGCTGAGCCTGGTGGATGCCGAGGTGATGGACATCGACGAAGAGGCGTTTCGGGCGGGCAAGGTGCGCGCCCGCCACTACGGCCAGCTGCTGGTGCCCGGGGATCTGCGCTACGTCCAGGCGGTCAAGCAGGGCGGGCGGGAGTCCGAGGAGCTGGTGCTGGCCGATCTCGCCGCCGGCGTGGTGGAGCAGATGGAGCCTGACACCCTCTATCTGATGGGGTCGGGGAGCACAGTAGCCGCCTGCATGGCGGAGCTGGGTCTGGAAAATACCTTGCTCGGTGTGGATCTGGTGGAAAATGGCCAACTTATCGGGCAGGATCTCAGCGCCGCCGAGATCCTGACCCGGATCCGCGGTCGTCGCTGCCGCCTGATCATTACCCTGATCGGTGGCCAGGGACATCTGTTCGGGCGCGGAAATCAGCAACTGAGTCCAGAGGTGATCCGGGCCGTCGGGCGAGACCATATTCAGGTGCTCGCCACCAAGTCCAAGCTGGCGGCCCTCGATGGTCGTCCGCTGCTGGTGGATACCGATGACCCGGCACTGAACCGGTCGTTACGTGGTTATCTGCGCATAACCACGGGATACAAGGATCAGGTCATCTACCCGGTGGCCAACCCGGAATAGGACATCAAGGATGCGGCTGGCCTGGCGCCAGAGAGCCGCGATCAACAAGATCGCGGTTCCACTCCCCCGAATTTTTTGCCGGCAATCCCGGAAATGAGGCTGCGTTAAATGACGATTCACGATTTTGAACACAAGTTGTTGGGACTGATCGACGCCATGGTCGCCACGGCCAGCGAGGACGAGCTGTTTGCGGGCGGCTACCTGCGGGGTCATATCTCGCTCGCGGTGGCGCGCGCCGAGCTGGAGGGCAAGACGCTGGTGCGGGACGTAAAGAGCTATGTGCTGCGCAGCCTGAACGAGGCCATCTTGCAGGGGGAGCTTTCCGAGCAGGACGAGGTGCTGGTGCAGGAGATGTGGAAGCGCTTGCAGCAGCAGGCGGAAGCTTGATCCCATTCGCAATTCAAACAGAAGTTTAAGTAATCTGCTTCCCTGAGTGTTATCAAAAGGTTAATAATGAGGCTCGCCTTTTGTTTCAGGGATTAAACTATGGCCTCCACCTCACGCATTGCCACCAAACTGCCGCTCGAGATGCTCTATCACTGGGAGCGGCAGTGTCCCGACCGGATCTATCTTCGCCAGACCATCAACCGCGAATACGTCGACTTCACCTGGGGTGAGGTCGCCGACGAGGCGCGCCGCATGGTGACGGCACTGCGCGCCCTGGGGCTGGTCCCGGGGGACAAGGTGGCCCTGCTCTCCAAGAATTGCGCAGAGTGGTTCATCGCCGATCTCGCCATGCAGATGGGGCAGTACGTGAGCGTGCCCATCTACCCGACCGCCAACGTCGACACCATCGAATACGTGCTGCGCCACAGCGAGGCCAAGGCCATCTTCGTCGGCAAGCTGGACGACTGGAAGAGCCAGGAGGCGGGGGTGCCCGCGGATCTGCTGCGCATAGCGCTGCCCTATGACACCATGCCGGCCGCCCACCAGTGGGACGCGTTGCTCGATGCCCATGACCCCATCCCGGACAGCCCGGTGCAGGCACCGGATGCCCTGCTGAGCCTGGTCTACACCTCTGGCAGTACCGGCAAGCCCAAGGGCGCCATGCTGAGCGTGGAGCGCTACGCCTGGTCCTGCGAGAAGCTGGTGGAGGCAGTCTCCCTGACGGCCGCGGATCGCGGCTTCTCCTACCTGCCGCTCGCCCACATCACCGAGCGGGTCTACATCTACGGCGGCAGCCTGTTCAGCGGCGCCACCATCGCCTTCCCCGAGTCCCTCGATACCTTCATCGAGGACGTCAAGCGCTGCCGACCCACCGTCTTCATCTCGGTGCCGCGGCTGTGGGCCATGTTCCGCATCAAGATCCACGAGAAGTTGCCCCAGAAGAAGCTGGCGCTGCTGCTCAAGATCCCGCTCATCTCGGGTCTCATCAAGAGCAAGCTGCAAAAGGGGCTGGGGCTGGATCAGGCGCGGGTGCTGGGCTGCGGCTCGGCCCCGGTGGCCCCGGCGCTGCTCGAGTGGTATCACAGCATAGGCATCGAGATCACCGAGGCCTGGGGCATGACCGAGAACCACGCCTACTCCACCCTCAACTACCCCTTCCGGGCGGACAAGATAGGGACTGTGGGCAAGGCGGGCCCAGGGGTGACCCTCAAGATCTCAGACGAGGGGGAGATCCTCTGCCGCTGCGACGGCATGATGCTGGGCTACTACAAGGATCCCGAGCACAGCGCCGAGGCCATCGACGCCGAGGGCTGGCTCCACACCGGTGACATGGGCAAGCTGGACAGGGAGGGCTACCTCACCATCACGGGCCGCATGAAGGACGTGTTCAAGACCGCCAAGGGCAAGTACGTGGCGCCTGTGCCCATCGAGGGGATGCTGGGGCAGGAGCCCATCATAGAGCAGCTGTGCGTCATCGGTTACGGCATGCCGCAACCGGTCGCCCTGGTGCAGCTGGCCGAGAGCGCCATGAAGGGGGACAGGGGGGCGGTCGATGCCCAGCTGGAGGCCGCCCTGACCCGGGTCAACGGCCAGCTCGAATCCCATGCCCGCCTGCGCGGCATCCTGGTGGTCAAGAGCCCCTGGAATATCGAGAACGGGGTGTTGACCCCCACCATGAAGATCCGCCGCCACCTGCTGGAGCAAAAATACGCGGACATAGGCGAGCGCTGGTCCGGTGCCAGGACCATCATCTGGGAGTCCTGACAGGGGTTCGCACTAGCTGGAATATCAATGAGATCAGGGGAGCCAGCGGCTCCCCTGATACATACTGGGCGCAAATCAGCGCGTCGCGGCCAGTGCAGACCCATGATCCGGGGGGCCTGGCAGGGGGTAAAGGTATTTGGAAAATTAATGCAAAAAGGGGAGCCAGTGGCTCCCCTAATACATTCCAGCGCCGGATCAGACCGCCAGGTACTCCAGCTGGACAGATCCCAGGGCCTTGAGGGTCGACTGGGCCGAATCCCGCTGGCTGATCTGGCCATCCTTGCTCTCCAGCAGCACGGCGCGGCGCACTGCGGCGAGCTCCTCGCCATTGAGCACCGCATGGGCGCAGGCCATCTGCATGGGGGGGAGGCTGGGGTTGAAGGCGGCGTTCTCGGCGTAGCGGCCGCAGAAGATGCGACCATCCTCGAACTGCAGCGCCACAGCGGCATAGCCCTGGCTGTAGGGGGCATAGCTCTGGCGGGCGGCGGCCAGCGCGGCCTGCCACAGGGGGTCGTCGCTCTCGAGCACCAGCTCGTCGTGGGCCTGGGGGCTCATCAGGGCATCGGTGATCTCGAGATCGGCGGGGCCGAAGGAGTGGGGCAGGAAGGACTGCAGCTCGCTCAAGTCGTCCGGCAGGGAGACTTTCAGGGTCTTGGCGGTGCTCAGCTCGTTCATGAACTGGCGGCAGTGACCGCAAGGGGTGTAGTTGACGGTGATTTCACTGATCCCGGTCTCGCCGCCGAGCCAGGCGTTGGAGATGGCGGACTGCTCGGCGTGCACCGAGTGGAACAGCCCTTGACCCGCAAACTCCATGTTGGCGCCAAAATACCAGCTGCCGCTCAGGCCGCAGGCGATGGCGCCGACGAAGAACCTGGAGATGGGAGCAACCGAGCAGGCGGCCGCCAGCGGCAGCAGGGCCAGGCGCAGGGCACGATCGTCGAGCCCGGTGGCGGCTTTCAGCGTCGCCACCTGCTCAGGGGTAAAACGGGCCTGGAAATCGTCCCCCAGCATGGGCAGCAGGGCGGCCTGGAGCGGGGCGGAAAGGGTCTCGAACGGCTTGGCAAAGCGGGGATGCATACTGTGTCCTCAAAGGCCAATTGGGGGGCCATTGTAGGGAGCAAGCGCGGTGAAATGTGTGAGCGCGCTCACGCCTTGATGGGCAAAGGGCCGGGGATGGTAAAGGAAACGTTTGTCTTTCGCAATCTGTGCGCTTGCTCGCAGCATCAGGGGCATGGCGGTGTCATATGGACTGCTTGAAGGGGCAAAGAGGCCATGGCCGCAGGGGGCGGCCATGGCAGAGGGCGTGGCGCCGGGCTCAGGTCAGCCAGTGATAGAGGGCAAACAGCAGGGGGGCGACGGCGGCGGTCAGCACGCCGCACACCACCATGGCCAGCGACGAGAAGGCCCCCTGGGTGACCCCCTGCTCGGCGGAGGCGGCGGTGCCGATGGCGTGGGCGCAGGCCCCCATGGCGAGCCCCTGGGCCTCGGGGTCGGTCACCCGCATCAGCCTGAGCAGGGGATAGCCTATCAGGGCCCCCAATATCCCCACCACCACCACCACGGCGGCGGCGATGGCGGGAATGCCGCCGAGGGACTGGCTGACGCTCATGGCGAGCGGCGTGGTGATGGACTTGGTGGCGATGGAGGCGAGCAGGGTCGGATCCGCCCCCATCAGGTGGCCAATGCCCAAGGTGGTGCAGACCGAGATGAGCACAGAGGTGAGGGTGCAGAGGACGATGGGCTTGAGCTTGTCCCGGATCTGGCGGGCCTGCTGATAGAGGGGCAGCGCCAGCGCCACCACGGCGGGCTCCAGCAGGGCAGTGATGGGGGCGGTACCCTGCTGGTACTGATCCAGCGGCAGATCCAGCCAGAGCAGCAGGCCAATGATGACGGCGGTGGGGATCAGCACCGGATTGATGACGGGCCAGGGCAGGCGGCGGTAGAGGGCCCGGGTCATGAAATAGAGCGCCAGGGTCAGGGGAATGGCCAACCAGAACATCATTGTCTGTTCATCCTCTGGTAGAGATGGCCGACGGCGCCCAGGATCAGCACTATGCCGAGCACGACGCAGAGCATGATGAGGCCGAAGGATTGACGCAGGGGCTCGAGCCAGGCCACCAGACCGACGGCGACCGGCACGAACAGGACCCCCATGTGACGCAGCAGCAGGCCGCCCCCCTGCTCGACCCAGGAGAAGCGGATCAGCTGCAAAGAGAGCAGCACGAACAGCAGCAGCATGCCGATGATGCTGCCGGGGAAGGCGAAGGGCAGCAGGGCGGCCAGGACCTTGCCCGCCAGCAGGCAGGCGATGATGACCAGAAAATCACGAAGGTAGCGCAAGGCGCGTTGCAACAGCACGGGGGCCTCATCTTGGCAACTGTGAGCGAGGTCGCAGTTTAACAGGCACGGGGGGCATGGAACAGGGTCAACTGACCCACAGGGGATACAATGGCCCCGGCATCATCCCCATTCACAAGAAGGAGCTCCCATGTCGTACCCCTCTTTCCTGGCCAGATTGCGCCAGTTGCCCGCCGATCCCGCCCTGCCTCCCCAACTGCTGCAAACCCGTCAGTGGGACGGCCCCCTGTGCCGGGTGAGGCTGGACAATACCGGGTCCAGCCCCGAGGCCGTTCGCCACTGGCGGCTGTTTGAGGGGGCGCTTGGCCTCTCTCCCGACGCGGCCATCTACGGAGAGGGGTTCCAGATGCTGGCCCAGACCATGGGCAGCTGGCAGGCCCCCGAGCCGGTGGGCCGCTGCCCCGACGCCGGCGTCTATCGCATCACCGAGGACGACGGCTATCACACAGTCCACAACTTGTTGCTGGTGGCCTGCGAGGGGGGCTGGCTGCTGCTGGCGTTCGCGAGCTGCCAGCGCTTTGGCGGCGAGTTCCGCCTCTATCCGGACGGCCGCCTTGAGATAGTGATGAACGCCGAAGGGCGCACCCTCGCACCGGGCCAGCACTGGCATAGCGAGGCGCTGATCTGCCTGGAGGGGCCGGACAGGGAGGCACTGCTGGGGTCGCTGGCGGACTATATCGAGGCCGAACACCCTTCGCTGGTGGCGGACCTGGCCGCGCGCCCGAGTGGCTGGTGCTCCTGGTATCACTACTATGCGGACGTGAGCGCCGCCGACATTCGCGAGAACCTGGCGGTGCGGGCGATGCGCTTCCCGGCTCTGCGTTACGTGCAGATAGATGACGGCTATCAGGCCAGGATGGGGGACTGGCTCACCCCTTCATCCAAGTTCGAGCAGGGGGTGGCAACCCTGGCAGGGGAGATCCGCGCCGCCGGTTGCGAGCCCGCGCTCTGGGTCGCCCCCTTCATCGCCGAGCCCGGCTCGCAAGTGTTCCAGCAACACCCGGACTGGTTCGTGAAAGGGGAGGATGGCCTGCCGCTGCCCTCGGAGCGGGTCACCTACGGCGGCTGGCGTTGCACCCCCTGGTATGTGCTGGACGGCACCCATCCCGAGGTGCAGGCGCACCTCGAGCAGGTGTTTCGCACCCTGCGCGAGCAGTGGGGCATCCACTACTTCAAGCTGGATGCCAACTTCTGGGGTGCCATCCACGGCGGCCGCTTCCATGACCCCGCCGCCACCCGGGTGGAGGCTTACCGGAGCGGCATGGCAGCCGTGCTGCGCGGGGCAGGGGAGGGCGCCTTCCTGCTCGGCTGCAACGCCCCCATCTGGCCTAGCCTTGGCCTGGTCCACGGCATGCGGGTGAGCGATGACGTGGAGCGCCAGGGCCCCCGTTTTCGCCAGATAGCGCGGGAAGCCTTCTGCCGCGCCTGGCAAAGCGATCGGCTCTGGGCGCTGGATCCCGACTGCGTCTGCCTGCGGGATATCCCGGGCCAACACGCCAGCGAGCCCGAGTATCAGTTCCACCTGGCCGCCCTGGTGGCGAGCGGCGGCATGGTGCTGGCCGGCGATCGGCTGCAGGATCTGGACGAGGTGCAGGGGACGCACCTTGGCAAGCTGCTGGCCCTGTGCGCGGCGCGCACCCCGGCGGCCCGTTTCGATGACATGGGGTTTGGCCGCGGCCGGGTGGCCCTGCCCGGGGGCGGCGAGCTGCTCTGCCTGTTCAACTGGGGCGAGCATGCTGCACAGTTTGAACTACCAGCAGGGGGCACGGATTTCTGGGACGACACCCCCCTGGGAGAGACGCTGGAACTGGCGGGGGGCCAGGGGCGGGTGATCCGCTACTCCTGAATGCCGCACTCAGCAAAAAGGCTCCCTCGGGAGCCTTTTTATCGGGTGGGGTTGACCCCTAGAAGTGCCACTCCATCCCGATGGCGTAATTGGCGGAGCCATAACCCGGGATCTCGTTGCTGGAGGCGAGTGCCTTGAGGGTCAGACGGGCGCCCAAGGGAATGCCGAGCCCCATGCCGATGGCGACCTCGTCGCTCTGATCCCCCATCATGTCGACCCGCAGGGTGCGATAGAGGGAGAGATCCTGGCTCATCTGGGCATAGATCTGGGACGACTTGTTGTAGAGCTGACCGAAGATCTCCATCTGGAAGCCGTTCTGGGGCGTGATGGCCAGGGGAATGCCGGCGAAGCGATAGAGATCCGAGTGGTTGAAATAGCTGTTGGTGATCTGGGGGGTGAAGTCGGTCTGCTGATAGAGGGTGCTGAAGTTGCGTTCGATCAGCTGATAGGTCTGCTCCGGCAAACGCAGCAGATAGTCCGGCACCTCGAAACGTACCCCGGCCAGGGTGGCCTGGGGCAGCAAGGCACAAGCGACAAGAGTGAGAGCAGGCAGTGCTGAACGCATATAACGAAAGATCCCCAACAGTCGAAGCGCGGCATCCATGCCGGCAGCGCATGTAATCATCAAACTATCAGGAGCTTGGCTCCCCTGCTCATTATGTCGTGGGCGCGGGGAGCCGACAGGGTTTTAAGTGTGAAATGCCTCACATCTCATAGATCTTCCAGATAGTGATAGAGACTCTTTAGGATCGCAAAGTTCCGTTCGTTACCCTGATTCTGCTCCGCCAGCGCCTCGAGACGGGGCACATAGTCCGGCAGACGGCGGCTGAAGTAGTCGCTGCAGTGCAGGCGCCAGCGCTTCTGCTCCGCTTCGCTCAAGGTGTGAGGCCAGTTGCGGGCGCGATAGCGGAACAGCATCTCCGGCAGCCGTGAGTCGGTGAAGGCAAACTCCCGCTCCCCCAGCAGATCCGCCGGGGTGGCGCGCACCAGATCCATGGTGGACTTGTCGCCGTGACCGAAGAAACCGGCGTAGAGCTGAGTATCGGGATCGCTGTCATTGCTGCCTGCAAACTCCTGATTGAACACCTCCACCAGTTTTTCCCGCACCTCGGGATGGGCCCGCAGCAGATCCAGGCTCTTGCGGCACTGCTCCCTGTCTATGCCAAGCTGATCGGCCCGCTCCGGGGTCAGGGTGGCGGCCGGCGCCAGCACCGGGCACTTGTTGATGTGCACCAGCTTCACCGGAATGGCCGCCAGATCCCCGAGATCATCCTTTTTGGTGTAGAGGCGCTCGCGGATCTCCTCGCTCGTGAGCTCGACAAGCGGCGTCGGGTCACGGGTCAGATCCACCATGATCACCGCATTCTGGTTGCTGGGATGCCAGGCCAGCGGCGACACCCAGCTTGCGCACCCCTGCCAGGGGGAGAACATGCCGGAGACGTGCACCAGGGGCTTCATGGTCACCACGTCGATGAGCGCCTTCACCTTGTTCTTGTTGCGCAGGGCAAACAGGTAGTCAAACAGCTTGGGCTGGGCCTTTTTGACCAGCTTGGCCATCTCTATGGTGGCCAGCACGTCCGAGAGGGCATCGTGGGCATTGGCGTGGGCCACGGCGTTGGCCACCGTCAGTCTCTCCAGCTTGAAGCTCGGCTTGCCCTCGTCGTCGAGGGCCCACTCTATCCCCTCGGGGCGCAGGGCGTAGCAGGCCCGCAGCATGTCGAGGATATCCCAGCGGGAGTTGCCGTTCTGCCAGGCGTAGGCATAAGGGTCATAGAAGTTGCGATAGAGGGTGTAGCGGGTCACTTCATCATCGAAGCGGATGCTGTTGTAGCCCAGCACGCAGGTGTTAGGGGTGGCGAACTGCTCGTGAATTTGGCGAATGAAGTCCGCCTCGCAGAGCCCGTCCTTCATCGCCTTCTGCGGCGTGATGCCGGTGATGAGACAGGCCTCCGGTTCCGGCAGGTAGTCCGCCGGCGGCTTGCAATAGATCACCAGCGGCTCGCCGATGATGTTGAAGTCGGCGTCGGTGCGAATGCCCGCAAACTGCGACGGCCTGTCCCTGGCGGGGCTGATACCGAAGGTCTCGTAATCGTGGAAATAGAAGGTAGGATTTGTCTGCTGGCTCATTTCGTTGTTCTGAATTGTGTTTATATGCTTGAAAAACAAGTCGTTATACGGAGTGTTATCTCAGATTGTCTCACTTTGTCCGATCTTGATTCAGTCCGTTTCAGACCAGTTTGGTACGTATCTGTGTACACGTCAGGACGCGTTAATGTGTCAGTGAAAAATCAGATGACCAGTCACAGGAGAGTCATATGCCCCTTACTGATGCGAAGCTACGGGCACTCTATGGTAAGCCCTACTTTGGCAAGACGGAATTGTCAGATCGTGATGGATTGTCAGCTCGGGTCACCGAGCGTGGCACCATCTCATGGCAGTATCGCTATCGCTGGCAAGGAAAAGCGGCGAGACTCAAAATTGGACGCTATCCCGACCTTAAACTCGCTGATGCCAGGGCTTTGATCCCTGCTATCCGTGGTGCACTTGAGCGTAATGAACATCCCAGAGTTTTCTGGGATAAGCTCCACCAGAAGCATGATGTCACACTTAAACAGTGCTGCGAGCATTTTCGTGAGCATCATCTGCCCAAGCTGCGGCCCCGTACGGTCATGCTTTATGAGCATACCATGCAGCGCTATTTCGAACCTCTGTTTATTGGTATTCCGGTTGAACAGATCCCGTTTTCCAGCTGGTTGGAGTGGTTTGATAAGATTGGCAAGAAAAAGCCCAAAAATGCCGGTCATTTATTACGCAGATTAAAGTCCATTCTTAGTTTTTGTATTCGGAGAAATCTCATTGGCGGCTCCCCGGTGTTGCAATTACGCACCGAAGATGTTGGCTCTCAACCTGAGAGAGGTACTCGTGTGCTGACCATGCGTGAACTCGCTCAGATTTGGATTGCATTCGAACAGAGTAGGGCCAGCCGCGGATTAAAATTGGCCGCCAAACTGGTGATCCTGCTGGGCTGTCGCAGTGGCGAGGCATTGGGGGCGCAGTGGAGTGAGTTTAATCTGGAGGAGCAAATTTGGACGGTTCCCGCGGCTCGTGCCAAAAGTGGATCACCAATACGTCGGCCTATTCCTACCCGGGTGATGATGTTGCTGCAAGAAGCAGCAGCGAAATCTCGGCTAAAGGGCGGCCCTGTATGCCGCTCACCTGTGAATCCAAAGATGTCATTAAGTAGTGCATCTCTTATTCAGCTTGCAGAGCGGGTGAGAGATAAACTGGAGCTGCCGTATTGGCGTATGCATGACATGCGTCGGACACTCAGTACTCGTTTATCGGAAGAACGAGTTCTACCACAAGTCACAGAAAAAATGCTTGGCCACAGGATGGCGGGTGTCATGGCTATTTACAATCTACATGATTGGATAGATGAACAGCGTGAGGCATATGAGTTATGGGATAAAAAATTAATGGAGGCTGTGACATCCTTTCAGGAAATGTAAATATAATGGAGTCATTAAATAGCGGTGTAATTCATCATCTAAGATGAGCGATTTTCCCTTGATATCCAACTGCTGACCTCTGCGGTAGAATAAAAGCCTTTATTGTGTGGCGGTGGGAACTTGTGTTCTTTAATCCACCTGTACAGTGTTGATCTGGAAATGCCAAGCTGTTTTAAAAGCGCTTTGGTTTTTATTAGTTTAGGTTCGTTGTTGTTCATATGGCCTCCTGTTTTTTAGGAGGTTAAAACACCATTAGCGTATGTGTCAATTTGCTCCGTTTTTAGATGGCTTGCTTTTATGATATAGAAAAACAAGTCGCCATGCTCATACTACGAAAATCAATTTTATACGTGTTTTTGTATATTATAAAAGCAATGAAAAAGGTCGTGTATCAATATGGCTCATGGTCATGATATGTAAATTTCAATGGCGGAGGTGCTCGTTCTGTCTCCTTGGTTGCCTTTAGGGTAGGGTTTTGCTTCAGAGTTGAATCCACCGCAGCCTAACATGCACCCCTACTGCTTTATTCAATTGGCCCTCCCTCATGTCACTGAGTCAGCGAACACAATTTGTATCATCTGGGGCGATCCGTGATGGCTTAGCCAGAAAATCATTAATAGCCATAATACCCAATTCCATTTTTCTCCGTGCGGAGACATTCGCTGAGTGAACACGAATTTGGGGTGGGATGAAGTGATTGGTCATTACCTTTTTTTCTATCCAAAGAATAACGTCGTAGCCTGTTCCTCTATTATCATCACCTAGGTCATGGTCGAGGCTAATTTCTGTCACTGCTCCTGTTTTTAGCCATGCAATCGCTTCGTCTGGCCAGAATACGCGAACGCACCCTGCCGGTGTTTCTCTCTCATCGTCCAGATACAATTTCATGTTGCTTCCTCTTGGTCACTACAGGCTCATCAGTCATGACATATTTTCTGCAATAGGCGAACAACACCGCGATTAGCCCCATCAACAATCTGCTCACCGGGAAACGGCAGCCGGGATGACAACCCGGGGTCGGGATCGATGTAATAGACAGATGCGCCTGGGTTGATGTTTTGCAGCAAAGAGAATGCAGGTTCAACCAGTAAACTGGTGCCTATAATTATCACAATATCGGCCTCGCAGAGCCAGCGACGAGCGTGTTGATACTCATAAACCGTCTCACCAAACAGCACGATATCAGGGCGCAATTGTGAGCGGGTACATGGGCAGCACTAGCCCATATTTACATCCTTGTACCACGGCTGCCGGTATTTTGAATTACGAAAGCCTTTGGGTACCAAAAACCGGATTGAACCATGCAGATGAATAACACCATGGCTACCGGCCCTCTCATGTAAGTCATTAATATTCTGGTTGATGATCCCGACACGATATTTCGGCTGTAGCTGGGCGATCAGATAGTGGGCTTGCGAGGGGGAGGCTTCCAACATGGTTTGACGCCGCTGGTTGTGAAAGGCCAGGAAACCAGCCAGATCCGTGTCCAGGCTGCTCGCGTGTGAATAGCGCCAGTTTTCATCGTGATGCCAAATACCCTCCTTGCCTCTGAACGTGGGCACTCCGCTCTCGGCTGACAAGCCGGCCCCGGTGAGGAAGATGATATTGGGGCGATAGCCTTGCCCTGTAGTAAGGGCTTGTGCTCGTTTTTCTCGATGGTGGCGCTGATGTCTTCGTGCTCGGGAAGAAATTGATTGCATAAGATTACCTTTGGTAAGCATCGGTTGAAATTTACAAATTAGTTGGCGCAATACCACTCGGGTAAGGGCAATTTAGAAGCCTTGCGACAATGCCTGTTTGGGCAACAAAGGGGAGCTGTGATGGGATGTGGGCAGTTTGCTACCTATCCGCCTGAAAACACGACATGTGCAAAACCCCAGTATCGAACCTGCACAGTCCGCTCGGTATAGTCAGTCGAGCTTACGTCAGAGGGGATATGCGATGAGTAACCAACCCGGCTTTTGGTTAGCGACACGCCCGTTGTCACTGGCCGCACTGCTGCTGGGCCTAATGCCGCAAGTCGTGTTTGCCGCCGACTGCACCTATCGGGAGGATGCGTTGGGCAATACTCGCTACCAGTGTGATGATGGCAAACAGGGCACCCTGCGTGAGGATGCGCTGGGAAACATCAAAGACTCGGGTACCGGCATCACCTGGCGCACTGATGTCTTGGGCAACCTCAAGAGCAGCGATGGCACCACCTACCGCGAAGACGCACTGGGCCATGTGCGCGGCAGCAATGCGCAAACCGGCGAGCGGGTGACGTGGCGTGAGGATAGTCTCGGTAACCTGCGCGCCTCCGATGATACCGTCTGCCGAATCAACGCGCTGGGGCAACTCAAATGCCGTGGCGAGAGCACACCGCCAGCTTTGTTAGAAGGCAAATGATGGCTTTTGCAGCAAATGGTCTGTGCATCGCCTCTGATGTGATATCAGGCATGGTTGCAACGGGGCCAAGTGGGTAAACTCGTCGGCAATCTCTGGCGCCGCAACTTGTAAGGTTGGGAATACTCGCCTCTTTTCGTTTTCCATGCGCCCTTGGCGCAAACAGACTCTTATCGGAATACCTGACTCATGGCTATCAAGAAGAACGAACTCTACTCCTCCCTCTGGGCCGGCTGCGATGAGCTGCGCGGCGGAATGGATGCCTCCCAGTACAAGGACTATGTGCTGACCCTGCTGTTTGTGAAATACGTCTCCGACAAGGCCAAGGGTAACCCCTACGCCATGATCGAGGTGCCGGCAGGGGCGAGCTTTGATGACATGGTGGCGCTCAAGGGCAGCAAGGAGATAGGCGAGGGGATCAACACCATCATCAGTGCGCTGGCGACCGCCAACGATCTGCAAGGGGTGATCACCATTGCCGACTTCAACGACGAGGACAAACTCGGCAAGGGCAAAGAGATGATCGACCGCCTCTCCAAGCTGGTGGCTATCTTCGAGGGGCTGGATCTATCGGCCAACCGTACCGAAGGGGATGACCTGCTGGGTGATGCTTACGAATACCTGATGCGCCACTTCGCCACCGAGTCGGGCAAGTCCAAGGGACAGTTCTACACCCCGGCCGAGGTGTCGCGCATTCTGGCCAAGGTGATTGGCATCAGCCGTCAGACCCCGCAAGATGCCACCGTCTACGACCCCACCTGTGGTTCGGGCTCCTTGCTGCTCAAGGCGAGCGACGAGGCCGGCCCCAAGGGACTGAGTATTTACGGACAGGAGATGGACAACGCCACCAGTGCGCTGGCGCGGATGAACATGATCCTGCACGACAATCCCACCGCAGCAATCTGGAAGGGCAACACCCTGGCTGCGCCCCAATGGAAGGAGGGTAACAACCAGCTCAAGACCTTTGACTTCGCCGTGGCCAACCCGCCCTTTTCCAACAAGAACTGGACCAGCGGTCTCGATGCTGAACACGACGAGTTCGGCCGTTTTGTCTGGGGCGTGCCGCCAGAGAAAAACGGCGATTACGCCTTCTTGCTGCACATCATCAAGAGCCTGAAGAGCACCGGCAAGGGTGCGGTGATCCTGCCCCACGGCGTGCTGTTTCGCGGCAATGCCGAGGCGCGTATCCGCGAGAACCTGCTGAAACAAGGTTATATCAAGGGGATCATTGGTCTGCCTGCCAACCTCTTCTACGGCACCGGTATTCCTGCCTGCATCATCGTTATCGACAAAGAGAGCGCCCACACCCGCGCCTTCAATGCTCTGGCAGGCAATGAGCAAGGGCTGTTTATGATCGATGCCAGCAAAGGTTTTATCAAAGATGGCAACAAAAACCGGCTGCGCGAGCAAGACATCCACAAGATTGTCGATACCTTCACCCGTGGCCTGACCCTGGATGGTTACAGCTGCTGGGTACCGCTTAGTGAGATCGCCCGCAACGACTACAACCTCAATATCCCGCGCTATATCAATGACAGCGAAGGGGAAGACCTGCACGATCTGGCCGGTCACCTGCAAGGGGGCATCCCCGAGCGCGATATCGCGGCGCTTGGTCCCTACTGGCGGGTATTCCCGACCCTCAAGGCGACCCTGTTTGCCCCGCTTCGTCCCGGCTACAGTGAGGCGCGGGTCGCCGCCGCCAAGGTAAAGGGCACCATACTGGCCTGTGAGGAGTTTGCCCGCTTCAAACAAGCGGCGCTGGCGCCGTTCGCTCAGTGGTTTAGCGAGTGCCAGTTCGGCGAGTTTGCCAAGGGCGACTCGCCCAAGGCGCTGATCGACGAGGTGAGTGAAGCACTGCTTGAGCGCTACCGTGCCACCGCCGAGACGACTGGTGAACTGCTCGACCCCTACACCATCTATCAGCTGCTGATGGACTACTGGCAGGGCCAGCTGCAAGATGATTTCTATGTGCTCTCCCAGGATGGCTGGCCAGCGGGGCGGATTCTGCGCGAGCTGATTGCCGACAAGGGTGAGAAAATCAAAGAGAGCCCGGATCTGGTGATTGGCAAGGCCAAGTACAAGGCCGAGCTTATCCCTCCCGCCTTGCTGGTGGCCCGCTTCTTTGCCAATGAACAAAAAGAGCTCGATACCCTGCAAGCCGCGCTGGATGAAGCGAGCCAGGCATTGGAGAGCTTTATCGAGGAGCAGAGTGGGGAAGAGGGCGGACTGGTCGAGGCGATGAACGACAAGGAGAAGGTGACCGCCGCCAGCGTCAAGGCCCGCATCAAGGTCGCCACCGACAAGGAGGAGCTGGTTGTGCTCAAGCAGGTGCAGCAACTGTTTGACGCCGAGACCCGCGCCAAGAAGGCCCACAAAGAGGCCAGCGACGCCCTCGATAAAGCGGTGTTTGCTCATTACCCCAAGCTGCAGGACAACGAGATTAAAACCCTGCTGGTGGAAGACAAGTGGCAGGCGAGCCTGCGCGGCGCGCTGGAAGCCGAGATTGAGCGGGTCACCCAGCAACTGGCTAATCGGGTAAAGGAGCTGGAAGAGCGCTATAGCCACTCCCTGCCACAGCTCACCAACACAGTCAGCGAGCTGGAAGGCAAGGTGGCAGCCCATTTGAAGGCGATGGGGCTGGAGTGGGCATAATGGCGGAACAGATGATGCAGCATAAAGACGGCGAGAAGGTCGCCAAGCAGTCTATTCCGGCGGGCTATAAGCAGACCGAGGTGGGGGTTATTCCCCAAGAGTGGTCTCTTATATCTTTAAATAGTATTGTTGATAGTGCCGCTCCAATATGTTATGGAGTGGTTCAAGTTGGTAAATATGATGAAGCTGGCATTCCAATTATCGCAATAAAATTTTTGAAAAACATCTCTACAGCACCATTGCATCGGACATCTATAGAAATTGAAAAGCCTTATGTTAGAAGTAGGTTAAAAAAGGATGATGTTCTGATATCTATAAAAGGTACGATAGGCCACATTGGTGTTGTACCTGAAGGTTTTGAAGGTAATATCAGCCGGGAAATTGCAAGAATTAGATTGCGAGATGGAATATTCTCAAAGTATGTTGCACATCAATTAGAGGCTCCGGCAACACAGGAACGTATAAGTAAATCTGTTGTTGGGACAACAAGGTTGGAGTTTTCAATATCGGCAGTTAGAGAATTTCTGATACCAATTCCATCGGATTGCCAAGAGCAAAAACAGATTGCAGATGTTCTATCCGATTGCGATGCGCTTATTTCTGGGCTGGAGTACCTGATCTCCAAGAAAAAAGCTATTAAGACAGCCACCATGCAGCAGTTGTTGACTGGCCGTACCCGCCTACCGCTGTTCGCTCTGCACCCCGACGGTACCACCAAAGGCTATAAATCCAGCGAGCTGGGACAAATTCCTCAGGATTGGGAAGTTGCACCAATTGGTAGCGTACTTTCAATTACTACTGGTGCTAAAAATACACAAGACAAAGTCGATGATGGTCGTTACCCATTTTTTGTCCGTTCTCAGACCGTTGAACGCATTAATACATATTCGTTCGATGGTGAGGCAGTATTAACTGCCGGTGATGGCGTTGGTACAGGGAAAGTATTCCATTACATCAATGGTAAATTCGACTTTCATCAACGCGTTTACCTTATGCATAACTTTGGTGAAAGAGTTTCTGGTTATTTTTTCTATTTGTTTTTTAGCAATCATTTTTTCGATCGGATCATGTCTATGACAGCAAAGTCGTCTGTTGACTCCGTCCGTCGAGAAATGATTACTGATATGAAAATGGTCTTGCCATCCAAGGCCGAACAAACAGCCATCGCCACCATCCTCTCCGATATGGATAGCGAGCTCGCTGCACTGGAGCAGAAGCTGGCCAAGGCCCGTGATGTGAAGCAGGGGATGATGCAGCAGTTGTTGACCGGCCGTATCCGCCTGCCGCTGCCGCAGGAGGCGTGATGGAGAGCATCAACAATCAGGTGTTGCCGGTACGCCAGTTGCTGGCCATTCCCCAACTGGCCATCCCCAGTTATCAGCGCCCCTATCGCTGGGGCGCCAAGAATATTTCGGATCTCTTCACCGATCTGGCGACTCATCAGGACAAGAGCGCCTATCGGCTGGGCTCGGTGGTGTTTTATCAGCACGCCGATAGCAAGCTGGGCGAGATGCTTGATATCGTCGATGGTCAGCAACGTACCCTGACCCTGATGTTGACCGTCAAGGCGCTGATAGAGGTGCTGGATGGCGAAAGTCGCAGTGGCAAAGAAAAGACTACCCGCTTCCAACGTCAGGATCTGCGTGAGCAATTGCTGGCCTTGCGGGGGCCTGTCGATGAATTTATGCAGCGCCAGCGCTTCCCAAGCCGGGATTCGGAGTACAACCTCAGACGCAACTATCTGGAGTTGCGTCGGCTGGTGGCACGCCCTGAGTTTGACGAGCAACAAATCGACTTTTTGCTCAACCGCTGTCAGGTGGTCTGTTTTGTGCTGCAGGATATCTCGGAGGCGTTCCAGTTCTTCGATTCGCAAAATGCCCGGGGGCGCGATCTGGCCCCCCACGATCTGCTCAAGGCATTTCACCTGCGCGAGTTTGCCGAACATGAGGCCAACCTCAAGGCCGAGGCAGTCGCCCATTGGGAGCGTCTGCCAAGCGACGATCTGGCCAATCTGTTCGCCCTCTATCTCTATCGGGTACGCCAGTGGGCCGAGGGCAAGTCGGCCCGCTACTTTGGCAAGGGGGAGGTGGATCTCTTCAAGGGGGTCAACCTAGATCGGGTGGGGCACTTCCCCTACGTGGAGTCGCTGCGCATCGCCCACCACTTTGTCGATGAGTACAACAGCCAGTACCAGCGCAAGATAGACGGCCAGCGCATGTCGTTTCCCTTTCATCTCGACCAGATGATCATCAATGGCCGGCGCTTTTTCGAGATGGCCGAGTACTACCAGACGCGGGTGGCCGCCATCGTGGCCGAGGAGTCTGATTCCGGCAAGTTGCAATCTGCCACCCTGCTTGGCGAAACGCTGACACCGATGGCCAGCAAGGTGCTCTCGACCCTGGGCAGCTACGAGCGCCGCCACCGCACCGGGGATCGTTATGTGCGGGCCATGTTCGACTGCGCCCTGATCTTCTATATCGACAAGTTCGGCAGCCAGGGGCTGTCACTGGCCATCGAGAAGTGCTTTATCTGGGCCTATCGCTGCCGCATTCGCCAGCAGGTGGTGCAACTGGCGACCATGGATAACTACGTGCTGGAGCACAATCTGGTCCGTGCTATTCGTGATGCCCGTCTGCCGGGAGACCTGCACGGCTTCCCTTTGCCGAGCATGAGCAGTCGAGAGAACAAGAACAATCGCAACGGCGCCGAAGATGAACTGGTCGGGCTGTTTCGGGAGATGAAATATTATGAGTGATGCAGGTGTCCGCCCCTTTTCCATCCGCGCACTGCTCGAAGACAGCGCCCGCTATCTGGTGCCCATGTACCAGCGCAACTATGCCTGGGGCGAGGGAGAGATCACCCAGCTGCTGCAGGATGTGCTGGATTATCAGGGCAAGCGAAACAGCAAAGATCAATACCAGCCCTACTATATCGGCACCCTGGTGGTCTTTGCCCGGGACGACAGCAGTTTCGAGGTGATCGATGGCCAGCAGCGCTTTACTACGCTTTCTCTGCTGGCCAATTGGCTCAAACACCACGCGAAAGATGCGGTGGATATGAGCTGGTATCGTGCTATCAACCTCGCTTTTGAGAGTCGCCCCATATCGAGCCATACCTTCGAGCGCTTATGGCAGGGGGTTTCACCACATCAACTAGTGGGAGATGGCGTTAATGAAGGGCTGGTCAAAGGGTTCAAGCTCATCGGAGAGAAACTACCAGAGCTTTTGCGCCAGAAAGGGCTCGAGCTTTGTGACTTTTGTAATTATCTCTTTGATCATGTGCAGATCACGCGTGTCGAAGTGCCCGAGCATACTGACCTCAACCACTACTTTGAGGCGATGAACAATCGCGGCGAGCAGTTGGAAAAGCATGAGGTGATCAAGGCGCGGCTGATGGCGACGCTAAACAAGATCCCCGAGGATGAGACTCGTCGCCAAAGTCTTCATGTACTTACCCGGGTATGGGATGCCTGCGCCAATATGGAGCGCTATATCCAGTACGGTTTTACCCCAGAGGAGCGTCATCGCCTGTTCGGTGAGAAAGACTGGGGTCAGTTTGTTCCCCGGGATTTTGCCCATCTACTTGATCTGCTGGCACCCTCTTATTGCCCCCCTTCTGCAGATAAAAGCGATGATGATGTGATTGACGCCAGCCAGGGGCGCACCTTGTTGGCCATTTTGCAGGATGACAAACTCGATGGAGAGCAGAAGGTGGAGGAGGAGAGTGCAGGCTCCGAGCGCTTTAATAGCGTCATCAACTTCTCCAACTTTTTGCTCCATGTGCTGCGACTCGTTAGCCGAGACTCCATGAATACAGAAGGGGTGCCGCTCGATGATAAACAACTGGTCGATCAGTTTGAGCTGCGGGTGATCGGGCAGACGGACCCAGTGGCGGCAGTTCAGCGTTTTATCTATGGCCTGTTAAAGAGCAAGTATCTGTTTGATCACTTCATCATCAAACGCGAATTTTACGATCGTAAAGATGGCTGGAGTTTGAAACGACTTCGTGGGTACTCAAAAGGCGATACCCAAAAAATCTATACCGTTGGCTACCTCAATACCTTCGATGAGAACGAAGGCGGGTTTGATGGTGTGAACCGGCGGATCTTGATGTTGCTATCGGCGTTTCATGTGTCGACCCCGACCCAGGTTTACAAACACTGGCTCAATGGTGCACTGCGATATCTGTTCGACAATTGTCACCCTGATCAACCGGTGGAGGCAGGGGCTTATCTTTCCTATCTGGAAAGTCAGGCTCGCCGCTTTGTCTTCCAGCGCTTTTTGGCGCCGGGTGAAGGGGCTTCTTATTACCAGATGCTCTTTGGTGATCATGTTTTGTTGCCCCACGCCGAGGTCAACGATCATTGGTGTGAAGCGATTAAATCCAAACTTACCTATGGCCAAATCGCGAACAACTTTGTTTTCAACTTCCTCGACTATCTGCTGTGGGTGCTGTCTCACAATCAAGATAGAAGGCACGATTGGGAGGTGTTTCACCGTTTCGAATTTACGTTTCGAAGTTCAGTGGAGCATTTTGCTCCTCAGCACCCTATTCATAATGCGCACGAGGTTGAGAATGAGTCACTCCATTCGTTTGGCAACCTTTGCCTTATCAGTCACAGCAAGAACTCGCGCCTGAGTAACTTCCAGCCCCAACAGAAGCAGGAGCACTTTGAAGCGAGCCTTGCCAACAACCAGATTGATAGCCTCAAGTTGCTCGCCATGATCCGTTTGATGAAAGAGAAAGGTCGCTGGCAGGAAACCGAGATCGCAGAACACCAGGAGCAGATGCTAGCCGTGCTGGCTGCAGAGGCTGCCAAGATGAGGGAACAACCATGAGTACGGTTGGACAGCGAGAACATGCTGCCCAAGATTGGATGGTCCGGTTTATGTGAGCGATATGGGGTTCACTGTCTGTGGCACTGGAACGCCATTCAGAAAAACCGCAATATCGAGACCTTGTTGTTGATGGTTGTGTTATCAGTGGCGATCATGCGCCGCTAAGTATTACTGAAAAATAGACTTGGTGTGGACTCAATGTTGCCTTGTTATTGGCCTGGTTGAGAGTTCAAAAAATAATTGGAGAGCTGTATGTCGGTTGTAGAAGCATCATCCACAGGTGGAGTGATAGAGGGGGTGGATCCTTTTGTATTAACCTCCCTTGAGGCGATGCGAAAGAAGTTATTGGATCTCACCTCTCGCAATCGTCTGCTCAACTTTCCCCTCACCAATAAAGGTTCCGCACTGCGTATTGTTGATGAGCTGCCAGAGCAGCTCTATGAAACACTCTGCGCGGAAGTCGCAATGGAGTTTGCGCCAGTCCCTGAACCAACCCGCCAACAACTGTTGGAGCATGGCTATCTGAAGGTTGGTGAGGATGGTAAGGATGCCCAGCTAAGGGCCCTTCCGACGGCCAAGGATTGGGCACAGGTTTTGGGGATCAGCACCGAATTCGATTTACCCACTGGACAGCGGGTGCCTGCCTCAGAAGTAAACCGGCCACTGCTGGAGCAGGCCCATGAGTTTATCTATCAATATGGCCAGGCTAGAGATGGAAAACTGACCGGTATTCGGACCCAGTACGCTAAACAAGGCCTCAATTTGTCAGAACTGACCACAGCCTGCAACCTGGCGGGTTATGAAGGGCTTGAGGACTTTGAACGTCAGGCCAAGATAGGTAAGGCGCTCACTATATCGCCATCCTACCCCGGTCATGACGATAAGCGGATACAGGTTCTGCTCTTCCCCGGAGAGCTTGAGGCGCGTCTGCGGGCCATCCACAATAAGGCTCAAACGGCCATAGAAGAGAGTGGCGCCAACATCCTGTATTTGGCGCTGGGGTTCCTCGAATGGTACGAGAGCGATACTTCGGATAAAGCACGCTTTGCCCCCTTGTTCACCATCCCTGTGCGATGTGAGCGTGGCAAGCTGGATCCCAAGGATGGCCTCTACAAATACCAGATCCATTACACGGGTGAAGATATCTTGCCCAATCTCTCCTTGAAGGAGAAATTACAGGCTGACTTTGGGTTGGCCCTTCCTCTGTTTGACGAGGAGCAGACACCTGAGTCCTATCTCGCTGCGGTGACCAAAGTCGTTGGCAAACATAAACCCAGGTGGTCGGTGAAACGCTACGGGGCGCTGAGCTTGCTCAATTTTGGCAAGATGATGATGTATCTGGATCTCGATCCTGCTCGTTGGCCTCAGGACAAACGCAACATCTTGTCTCATGAGGTTATCCGTCGCTTTTTCACCAGTCAGGGGGGCGGCGAAAACAATGCCGACTCAACAGGTGGATTAAGCCAACATGAGTATTGCATCGATAGTTACCCTGAGATCCATGACAAGATCCCGCTGATCGATGATGCGGATAGTTCGCAACACAGCGCCTTGATCGATGCCATCCATGGGAAAAATCTGGTCATTGAAGGACCTCCCGGCAGCGGCAAATCACAGACGATTACCAACTTGATTGCTGCGGCCCTGCTCAATGGCAAGAAGGTGCTGTTCGTGGCAGAGAAAATGGCGGCCTTGGAGGTCGTCAAGCGTCGTCTGGATCGTGCCGGTCTGGGTGAGTTCTGCTTGGAGTTGCACAGCCACAAGACGCATAAGCGTAAGGTGCTGGAGGATATTGAAGCCCGCATGATGCGTCAGGCAACAATGCCGACGACGGAAGAGATTGACGCCCAGATTACGCGTTATGAAGAGCTCAAGAGGCAGCTCAATGAGTATGCTGCATTGATAAACACCCCTTGGGAGCTCACGGGAAGGACTATCCATCAGATACTGAGTGGTGCGACGCGCTATCGCAACAAATTGGATATCGATGCAACAGTACTCCACATTGAGAACTTTTCCGGTAAAAAACTGGACAAGGTGACTCAGTTACGACTGAGCGACCAAGTGGTGGAGTTTAGCCGCATCTACAAGGAGGTGCGGGAGCAGGTGGGGGCCGATGCAGAAATATATGAGCACCCTTGGAGTGGTGTGAATAACACCCAAATCCAGCTGTTTGATAGCGCTCGTATAGTTGATTTGTTACAAGCTTGGCAGGCGTCAATCCTCCATTTCCATCATCATTATCAGGGTTTTTTAGACAAATGGGCTCTGGAAGGTGAGAGTCTCGATAAGCTCGCCCATATTGAGCAACTGGTACAGGATCAGAGACATCTACCTGCCTTGAACGGATCGGAATTATTCGCCGCTCTTCCCGGGTTGGATACTTCGGATGCGATAGCACGCGTTCGTCACTATCTGGCGAGATTTGACACCCTTCAAGGCTACTATGACACCTTGAGTCAAGCCATTGAACCCGAGAAGCTCCGTCTGCTGGAACGAGGTGAGCCATGTGATTTTCCCCGTGAGGAGCTGGCAAAGTACGGTGTTGCTGAACATTTCTCTCTTCGTGACTTGATCAAGTGGCTCGAGTCTGTTCGATGCATCGAAGATGAGTTGTCATCCCTCTCTGGTCAGCTGAGCGACTTCAAGAGTGCGTTACCTGACAGCCTCTCTGCACACATCGATGATACCCAGTCTGGCTTGGTATTCTGTGCCGAATTACTGTCTATTGTGGGGGCCTTGCCGGCAGAGCTCATCAGGGTACGTGACCCACTGTTTGATGATGATGGCCTCGATGCTGTACTGCTCGAGCTGGCTCAGCAGATTGAAGAGTTGCGTCCCCTCAGGGATAACTTGTCCGAGCTGTATCAGTTGGACAGACTACCGTCCCAAGAGCAACTTGCTCGTGCTGTTGCGATTATTCAGCAGGGTGGTTTCTTCTCATGGTTCAAGAGTGATTGGCGTAGTGCCAAGGCCTTGCTCACAGGGTTGTCTCGACAGCCAGGAACCAAGCTTGCCGAGTTGAAACGTTGGTCAACCAACCTGGTGAAGTACACGGAGTTACTGCAGAGGTTTGAGCAAAGAGCCTTCGGTAATCAACTCGGCAACGCATACCGTGGACTGGACACGGATTGCGCGCAGTTGATGCAATTGCGCGATTGGTACAAGCAGGTCCGCGCTTGTTACGGCATCGGCTTTGGAAAGCGGGTAGCGATAGGCTCTGATGTGATGGCTCTGGATGGCGAAATCATTAAAGGCGTCCATCAGATCGAGAAGTCACAGTTCAGCGCGAAAATAATGGCCTTGGTGAAACAGGCAGAAAATGAGGCCAAGTTGCTGCCGCGCATTGCCCACCAACTGAAAGATCATCCTGTCTGGCTAGGTGAACAGGGAGCATTGAGACAGGTTTGCCAACAAGTGCAAGCGACGCTGACTGCTTTGCAGGGATGGTTTGTCAACACAGAGGTGTCGCTGGGTCAGATGACACATTTCTCCGATCTCTTGCAAAAAATGTCTGCCTTGCAGATTGACCTTGAAAATAAGAAACCGGAGTTGGGTGTTTTTGCGCAATCAGTCCCGTTGGCTTTTGGGTTGAATAAAGATAACCGACAGGCACTAACCATTATCGGCGACACGCTGAATCTGGCTGATCAACTGGTTGGAAACATAAAGTGTGCCTCTTTGGCCACCAGGATCAGGCATCTGGATAATGCGAGCGAGTATGCGTTACTTTGCCGTGATGGTGTTGAAGTTGGCTTGCAATGGCATGACCAGGAGCAACATGCTGCGCGATTTGCACAAGAAACAATGTTGGATAACGGCCAGTGGCTCAAGTCGACAGACTGTTCACTGGGCGCATTGCTGGAGCGGAACGAAAAGGCGATTCAACAGCCTCGCTGGTTGAATGGGTGGGTCAACTTTATCCGTTGCTACGAACAGATGCAGGAACGCGGATTGCAGCGGATCTGGTCTGCAGTCCTTGCCGGAACACTCCCTGTGGAGAAGGTTGAACTGGGTTTGGCTTTGGCACTCCATGACCAGTTGGCTCGAGAGGTTATTCAGGCCCACCCTGAATTGGTGAGGATCTCCGGTACCCAACGCAATGCCTTGCAAGCATCGTTCAAGGAGTACGACAAAAAGCTGATTACGTTGCAGCGTCAGCGCATTGCTGCGCAGATTGCTCGTCGCCATGTCCCGGAGGGGAACGCGGGAGGTAAGAAGAGCGAATACACCGAGTTGGCACTGATCAAAAATGAGTTGGGCAAAAAAGCCAGACATATTCCAATCCGGCAGTTGGTCAACCGAGCCTGCAGTGCTCTGGTTGCTATAAAACCCTGCTTCATGATGGGGCCAATGTCCGCAGCTCATTACCTTGAACCTGGACGGATGGAATTCGACTTGGTGGTGATGGATGAAGCATCTCAGGTAAAGCCAGAGGATGCGTTGGGAGTTATCGCCAGGGGCAAGCAATTGGTGGTGGTGGGTGATCCCAAGCAGTTGCCGCCAACCAGTTTCTTTGATCGAAGTGTGGATAGTGAGGATGACGATGATGCCGCCGCGCTCAGCGATACGGACAGTATCCTGGATGCCGCATTGCCGCTGTTCCCCATGCGGCGTTTGCGTTGGCACTATCGTTCCCGGCACGAGAAATTGATCGCCTACTCCAACCGCCATTTTTATAACAGCGATCTGGTGATATTCCCCTCTCCTTATGCGGAGTCTCCGGAGTATGGGATCAAATTTACCTATGTCTCGAAAGGACGTTTTTCCAACCAGCATAACATTGAAGAGGCGCAGGCCGTGGCAGAGGCGGTGCTTCATCATGCGCAGCACAGACCGGGTGAATCACTCGGTGTAGTTGCGATGAGTTCAAAACAGCGCGATCAGATCGAACGCGCTATTGATGAACTGCGCCGCAGTAGGCCGGAAGTCGATAGTGCTATCAATGGTTTGTATGACATGGAGGAGCCGCTTTTCATTAAGAACCTTGAGAACGTGCAGGGTGACGAACGTGATGTGATCTTTATTTCCTTTACCTATGGACCTGCTGAACATGGTGGGAAGGTATATCAACGCTTTGGGCCAATAAATTCCGATGTAGGCTGGCGTCGTCTGAACGTACTCTTTACTCGTTCGAAGAAGCGGATGCATGTCTTCAGCTCGATGCGCTCAGAGGATGTGCTGACGAGTGAGACCAGTAAACTTGGAGTCGTCTCTTTGCAAGGTTTCCTTCAGTTTGCTAAAAAAGGAACATTGGACTCACAAATCACCCATACAGGGAAGGCACCAGATAGCGACTTCGAAGTAGCCGTAATGGAGGCGCTTAGGAAAGCCGGATTCGAGTGTGAGCCTCAGGTTGGGGTGGCCGGATTCTTTATTGATTTGGCGGTGAAAGACCCTGGTTGCCCAGGTCGCTACTTGATGGGGATTGAGTGTGATGGTGCTGCCTATCACTCTGCAAAATCGGCCCGAGACAGGGACCGACTACGTCAAGAGGTACTGGAACGTTTGGGTTGGAGAATTAGCCGTATCTGGTCCACAGACTGGTTCAGTAATCCTGACGAGGTGCTCTCCCCAATTATCCGGAAACTCCATCAGCTCAAGACGTTGGAACCTGAGGTTACAGTGCCTTCATATGAGTATATGGAGGAGAGCGAGCCTTCTGCAGAGGCAGAGGATCACCAAGAGACATCTCCTATACCAGAGCTGGGACTCAAGGAACAGCTTCGGTATTTTGCCAAGCATGTCATCGAGGTAGCGCTACCGGATGTTGATGATGATCGCCGTTTGTTGCGACCAGCCATGCTCGAAGCCTTGCTTGAGCATCAGCCTCTATCACGTTCCGAGTTTGTTGAGCGGATACCACACTACCTGCGACAAGCAACAGATGTGCATGAGGCTCAACGTTTCCTTGATCAGGTATTGGCATTAATTGATGGCGCTGATATGGAAGCTGATGATGCAACGTTCGAGCCTGAGTTGGCATAAGCAGAGGTAATTAGAACAGTGACAACTGTCGGTCAACGTGAACGCGCCACCCAACAGCGGGTAGTCCAGTTTTTTATTGAGGAGCTGGGCTATCGCTATCTGGGCGACTGGCATATCCGTTCCAACAATCGCAATGTTGAGCCCGCCTTGCTGACCAGTTGGTTGGCCGGGCACGGTGTGGATGAGGCGCTTATTCCCCGGGTGCTGCGCCAGCTGGAGCGTACCGCCAGCTTGGGGGAGGGGCGCCAGCTCTATGATGCCAACAAAGAGGTCTACCGCCTGCTGCGCTACGGCGTGAAGGAGAAGGCTGGTGCGGGCGAGCAGAATCAGACCGTCTGGCTGGTGGATTGGGATAATCCGCAAACCAACGACTTCGCCATCGCCGAGGAGGTGACGGTCGCGGGTGAGAACACCAAACGACCGGATCTGGTGCTCTACGTAAACGGGATTGCGCTTGGGGTGATTGAGCTCAAGCGGTCCACCGTCTCTATCGGTGAGGGGATCCGGCAGAGCCTCGACAACCAGCAGCAAGACTTTATCCGCAACTTCTTCACCACCCAGCAGTTGATCATGGCGGGTAACGATAGCCAAGGGGTGCGCTATGGCACCATTGAAACTCCTGAGAAGTACTATCTGGAGTGGAAGGAGGCCGATGGCATACAGGAGGGCAATCTGCTGGATCGCCACCTGACTCAGTTGTGCGACAAGGAGCGCTTTCTTGAGCTTATTCACGACTTTATCGTGTTTGATAGCGGGGTGAAGAAAACCTGTCGCCATAATCAGTACTTTGGCATCAAGGCAGCCAAAGGGTTCATAGAGCGCCGTGAAGGGGGGATCATCTGGCATACCCAGGGCAGTGGCAAGAGTCTGACCATGGTGTGGCTGGCCAAGTGGATCCGCGAGAATGTACCGGATAGCCGGGTGTTAATCATCACTGACCGCACCGAACTCGATGAGCAGATTGAGAAGGTGTTCGCCGGGGTGGAAGAGGAGATCCTGCGTACCAAAAGTGGTGCTGATTTGGTACGTCGCCTTAACGAGGCGCAACCATGGCTGCTCTGTTCTTTGGTGCATAAATTTGGCCGCCATACCGATGATGAAGAGAGCGATCTTGATGGCGATGAGTTTATCGATGAGCTCAAGGCTAGCCTGCCGGCGGACTTCGTCCCCAAGGGTAATCTCTTCGTGCTTGTGGACGAGTGCCACCGTACCCAGTCCGGCAAGTTGCATGGAGCCATGAAGAGCATATTGCCCGAGGCGCTCTGCATCGGTTTTACCGGTACGCCGCTGATGAAGAAGGACAAGAAGAAGTCGGTGGAGGTGTTTGGCCCCTACATCCACACCTACAAGTTTGACGAGGCGGTAAGCGATGGGGTGGTGTTGGACTTGCGCTACGAGGCTCGCGACATCGATCAGCGGGTCAAATCTCAGGCCAAGGTGGATGAATGGTTTGAGGTGAAGACTCGGGCGCTTTCCCGGCTTGGTCGCCAGCAACTCAAGGAGAAGTGGGCCTCGATGCAGAAGCTGCTGTCGAGCCGCTCGCGCCTTGATCAAATCGTGGCCGATATCCTGCTTGATTTTGATCGCAAGCCCCGCCTGGCCGATGGTCGCGGCAATGCCATGCTGGTTTGTTCCAGTGTCTATCAGGCCTGCAAGAGCTATGAGCTGTTCAGTCAGGCCGGCTTTGCCGACAAGTGTGCCATCATCACCAGCTATCAACCCAATGCCAGTACCATCAAGGGTGAGGAGACTGGCGAGGGGCTGACCGAGAAGCTGGCGAAGTATCAGATCTATCGCAAAATGCTGGCACGTTTTTTTGAGCAGAGCGAGGACGAGGCCGGCAAGCGGGTGGAGGAGTTTGAGAAAACAGTCAAACAGCGCTTTATCAAGGAGCCGGGTCGGATGCGGCTACTGATTGTCGTGGACAAGCTGTTGACTGGTTTCGATGCGCCATCGGCGACCTACCTTTACATCGATAAAAAGATGGCCGAACACAACCTTTTTCAGGCTATCTGCCGGGTCAACCGGCTCGATGGGGCCGACAAGGATTATGGCTACATCGTCGATTACAAGGACCTGTTTCGTTCCTTAGAGAAAACCGTCAAGGATTACACCGCCGAGGCGTTCGAGGGATACGACAAGGAGGATGTGGCCGGTCTGCTTAAAGATCGATTGGCACAAGGCAAGCAAGATCTTGATGATGCCTTGGAGGCGGTACGCACCCTGTGTGAGCCGGTCAAGGCACCGCGCGAAGAGTTGGATTATCAGCACTACTTTTGCTGTACGCCAGGCGCCGATGAGGATGAACTGCTCGACAAGGAGGCACTGCGCCTGACCCTCTATCAGTTCGTTGCCAAGTTGATCCGGGCGTTCACTACGCTGGCCGGCGAGCTGGAGGAGGCGGGCTACAGTACCAGTCAGGCTGCGGCTATCCGCCGCGAGGTGGAGCACTACACCAAGGTGCGTGACATGATCAAAGTTGCCAGCAGTGATCACGTCGATATGAAACAGTTCGAGCCAGCGATGCGGCAGATGTTGGATCTCTATGTCGATGCCGACCCCAGCGAAACCCTGATGGACTTCGAGGAGCTGGGACTGCTGGAGCTGATCATCGAACGGGGAACTGAAGCGCTCGATGGTGCACCAGAGGGGCTGCGCAAAGACCCTGAAGCCATGGCTGAGGCCATCGAAAACAACGTGCGGCGCACCATAGTCGATGAGAACCCGGTGAACCCCAAGTACTACGAGAAAATGTCGGTTCTGTTAAACGAGCTGATAGAGTTGCGGCGCTCTCAGGCCATCTCCTACCAGGAGTATCTGGAGAAGGTGCGTGAGCTGGCCATCAAGGTGAAGCGGCCAGCCAGTGGTGGGGCAGGGGCTTATCCTGCCAGTATCGATACCTCTGCCAAGCGGGCTCTCTATGACAATCTGGGCAAGGATGAGTTGCTGGTGGCCAAGATTGATACCGCCGTGCGCTACACCAAGAAAGCGGACTGGTATGGGGATCGCTTCAAGGAGCGGGAGATTGCCTTTGCCATCGCTGAAGAGGTCAAGGGGTATGATGTGAAGGTTGCGGATGTGATGACCCTGGTAAAAGCCCAGCCGGAGTACCATTGATGGCGTTGGTTACCTTTGGTGAGCTGACTGTCGAGTTGCAGCGCAAAGGCATCAAAAATCTGCACATCAATGTGCTGCCCCCTGATGGACGGGTGCGTGTATCCGCTCCTGCTTCTTTGTCAGATACCGCCATTCGAGTTGCAGTGGTGAGAAGACTTGCTTGGATTCGACAGCAGCAGGCTGCGTTTGTTGCACAGCCGCGTCAGAGCGAGCGCAAGATGTGTAGCGGAGAGACTCACTATCTTTGGGGGCGAGGCTACCGATTGGATGTGATCCCGACCGAGGGCACCCACAGCGTCAAGCTGCAGGGTGGCTGGATCCGTATGCGGGTGCCTGCACACTATGACGCAGACCGCCGCGAGGTGTTGCTCCTTGAGTGGTACCGCCAGTTGCTACGCCAGCGCTTGCCAGATCTTATCGCCAAGTGGCAGGAGACGTTAAAGGTGTCACCTTCCTTTGTGGGTATCAAACGCATGAAGACCATGTGGGGTAGCTGCAAAACAGATACTGCTCGCATTTGGATTAACCTCGAGTTGGTCAAGAAGCCCCCTGAATGTCTGGAATTTATTGTTGTTCACGAGATGGTGCATCTTTTAGAGCGAAAACATAACCAGCGATTTATCTCCCTGATGGATTTGTACTTGCCAAATTGGCGAGAGCACCGAGAGAAGCTAAACAAAATGCCGCTGGCGTTTAACCGGTGGGGGTATTAAATGTTTCTTTATGACCCATCGCAGTTTATCGAATGGCTTGGTTTCCCTTCACAAGGGGAATTTTTTCGAGGCGTGTTTACTTCCCCTAGCATAAATAAAGACAAGCTGTATCCTCCATGTGCCAAAACACTAAACAAGTATTTTTTATCATCAGGGGATGAGTGCCACAGTACTCAGTCAGAAAAACTCATCCAAAGATTGAAGGATATCTCAGTGGCTAGGGGTGTTAGTGCTGATTTTTTTGATACGCCATCTGAACCCATACTAATATCGCAATTTGCCATTCGTTATAAATGGCCAAGCATATTCAAAGGTCTTCAAATTACAGGCTATTACCCACAAACGTGTGCGCAAGCAGAATGCTTCCTATGTGAGTTGCAGATTTTATTGGATAGCCTAGATGGTCTTGGTGGGAGAAGTCGAGCCAAGAAAGTTTTAGAGAACGACTGGCTGAGAGCTAGTCTAATGGAGTTGAATGTAGAGTCGCGAGTCAATGATATAGATTTTAACATGGGGCCTGAACAAAACAGGGTCCTGTTTAGAACTCTACATTATTTCAATATATATCTTTTTATTAAGATGCTAGCGGCGTTTGATGCTGATTTTAACCGCCATGTGTCGATGGAACACAAGCAATCGATATTTCTTAAAATGATGCCCACATCCCCACTAGATAAGTGGGTGCCTCATAGGTCTGGATTGTTTGAACCTCTTCTGAAACGTTTTGTATCCAAGTCAATAGGCTATCAGGCTTTTGCCAAGTACGCGGGTTGCAATGAAGATTCTATCGCAACCAGTTTACGTCAGTTTTATGCAAGAAAACGAAATCTAAAATTTAAAACGGTTAGAGAATGGTTACGTGGAGCACTTGAAGAGTTAGCCAAGACAGAAGATTTTGATGTCGAGGAAGTTCTTCACTATTGTGAGCCGATGTGGGGCGTAGCGGATATATTATCTGGATGGATTCATGTAACGGGTGATCCAGAGCTGGATCATGAAGTTGTTACATGTTTTAGCCATTATAATCGCTTTTATAATGAAGCTATCGGCAGCAGGGAGCCATAGGCTCCCTGAAAAAGTCATTCATCATCTTCATCATCAGGGCGCTCATCGTAGCCCCGACTCTGCCAGTAGGCATCGTGCTCGGGGTTTAATTGACGCGAGCGGTTATCGTCGTCATCTTTTTTAGACATGTTGTTTCCTTACTTTTTAGTTTCCGGTTTTGGCGGGGTGACTGCAGTGGTTTTTTGTGCACGAGCGGTGAAACTGTCTTTACTCACACCACCTCCGTTACTCCGCGCTTCAGCACTATGGATACGGGATACGGCTTCTGTGGTCATGGATTTTTTGTTGTTGCTCATCATAGATCTCCTTGTCATCTCCAGTGGATGTACTGGATAGCGACAATGTATGAAAAACGAAGCCATCTAACAGGGGGCAAAAAATGGAAATTTCTGTAGGGTATGGTGTAGAGGGGAGTTGGAATGCCGAGATGTAGTGGCCGAAAAATTGACTATGTGTTTAGCCTATGTCAGGTGATAACTAGATCTGTGCGGCCTGTGTTCACCACCTTTTTGCCTGTTTACGTAAGAGTTCGCTAGGTTTAACAGGTCTGGATAATGTGTTCACGGGAATGCAGTATTGATGAATTTCGTATCTATTTTCTATGGTATGATTATGTTTTATTTATATTTTTTATTAAAAATAAAAAGAGAGGTTTAATTTATGTTTTCTAACCAGCTTAACTTTATTTAACTGTCAGCGTTAATCTGATAGCTAAATAAAATGGTTATCCGCCGGGTTGTAACAAATAAGTTCATGTGAGCCATCTCTCAATATTATTTAATATGGTTCTCTATATGGTGATTAATCACCCTGAAATAAAGATGTATAAGCCGTAAATGAAGGGGGGAGTGAAAAAATGTGCTTTTTGAGCATCTATCAAGGTGGTGTCGAAGACTTCATATTATGCATAGCAAAGCATCCATGATGACAAGGTTCCATTGAGACCCTTCAGGGTGGCCTGGTTATAATTAATGGTATCCCATTGTACTCTCGTTGGACAATGCTTGGAGGTGAGTGTTGGAGTGGTGTATTTTGCATAAATACTCACTTTAACCTCATCTTTTAATAGGTTTCGTGAGTTATCTGTGTAGCAGGCAGCTTCAGCAAGGCGTTGTGTAGAAGTGTCTGCCATTATATGGCAGCGCCAAATGCTAATTGCCATATTGTGGCACGGATTTTTGACATTGAGATAGTGGTTTCATTAACCTAACAGATTGTTTTTTAAGGTTCTATTTTTTAATTAGTAGGGTTTGTGTACATGATAAAATCATAGATGTAAGAATGCAAAAACCTAGAAAAATTTCCGATATAAATTGCCATATTATGGCAATGCCCCTTCATATGCCATCACGCAAACCTTGTCATTAACCAGCATTGAGGATGGTATTTTAATGGTCGTGGCGTGGCTTATGGATTTTATATTGCTGCGTAATATTTTGTCCACGATGGGGAGGGGAGCCCACGATTTTCTTGTTTATATTTATTGGTTGGTAGTCTGGTTATATTTTTTAGAGGGCTGTGTAGTGGTCAACTAAATCCGGACACTGTGTTAAGCCGATTTTCGGCCTTCACTGGCGATACCCCATTATTGTGTTGATGCGGTCGCCGCCAGTTGTAGTCATCCATCAGGTAATAGCTGATATTCCGCTTCGTCTCCCGCAGGTTCATATATCCCGTTGTCGGGAGCCACTCTGACTTCAGGCTCCCATCGGCGCGTTATCCCAGCAGTTGCCACGCCGACTCATGCTCTGGGTCATGCGATAGCGCCACAGTCGTTGCCGAAATGCCCAGTTGCCATATTGGCTGCCCTGGTCGGAGTGACACAGCACGCCTGATGGGCAACCCCGCTGCTGATAGGCCATCTCCAGTGCTTTGATGGCCAGCTCTGCATCAGGCTTATCAGACATCGCCCAGCCCACGACCCTCCGGGTATGCAGGTCGAGCACTGCGGCCAGGTAATACCAGCGACACGCGGCCCAGACGTAGGTGATATCACAACACCACACCTGATTGGCTTGCTGAACATCAAATTCACGGGCCAGCAGATTGGGGATATCCGGTCGCTCAGACCGGGCGACCTGATAGCGATGGGCGCCCGGTTGCTTGGATACCAGACCGGCTTCCTTCATCAGACTGCGCACTTTGAATCGGCCAATCTAATGCCCCAGCTCTCGCATCATCGACATCAAGGCGCGGCTGCCCGCTGAGTTGCGGCTTTCTTTTAACAAACGGCGCAACTCGCTGCGTTGCTGCATCCGCTCACGGTTAATCGTCCGCTTGCGGGTCAGATAGTCGTAAAAACAGGATGTTGGAACATCGAAAGCGCAGCAGACCAGAGTGATGGGGGCTTGCTCTCTTAATCGGTCTATCAGCGCGTACGTGTGAACTCGTCCGTCATCAAGAGAGCCGTAGCCTTCCTAAGAAACACCCTCGATTGCCTGTAGGGTGAAACCAAACTCGGCGGCCCGACGGTGCAATCCCTTGACCACCCGATCGCGGTACTG
>NZ_JBFODK010000026.1:0-47951 GCF_040908275.1 Aeromonas sp. R4-3 | reverse complement strand
GGTAGTGTGGCATTCGCCATGCGAGAGTAGGACACTGCCAGGCACCCAATTAGAAGAAACCCCGCTCAATGAGCGGGGTTTTTTATTGCCTGAAAATCAGTGTGTTGACTGATAATTGACCTCGAAATTTGACTGCTTGTCCCCTCGACCCAAAAACCCGGCCCCTTTTCTGTTCGATATTTATCCATCAGCGCCGCGTGCTGGATATAAAAAGCACAGAATGTGATGACTCTACCTTTCTTGTGATGCCCGCTCTGCTTTAATTCGTCTGCCCACGTTCGATGGGCCAAGGAATCACAATAATTTAAGGAATAGACCCATGTTCAAAAGAACAGTAACGATGATGCTGGCGGCGGGAACCCTGGTATTAGGCGGTTGCGCATCCAATGGTGGTGCAGAGCAGGCGGCAGATAACAGCGACTTCGGTGGCAAGTCCATCTACCTACGCGGGGAAATGAACGACTGGATGGCGACCGATGAGAGCAAGGTGGTCAAAGTGGCCGACAAGCTCTACATGGCCAAGGGCACCCTCAAGAAAGAGTGGGCTCCCTACAAGTTCAAGTTCGCCGATACCGGCTGGAGCTGTGGCACCAACTTCGGCTACAAGAGCCCGAGTGACGGTGTCGCCGTGCTGGGCGGAGAGCCTGTGCCGGTCAATCCCTGCTCCAAGTATGAGGACATGAAGTTCTCGCCGGATGCCGATGGTGTCTACGAGTTCTATCTGAATATGGCGGGTGAGACGCCGAGCGTGTACGTCAAGAAGCCCTGAGATCCCCTCTCCCGTTAAATTCATCGGGAAATGAACCGGTTAAATGCCCTGGCCCAAATATCTGCTGGCCAGGGCATTTTTTTAGGATAGAATCGGCGCCCCGTGAGAGAGATACTATATATAGTGTTATCTGGTTGATATGAAACATATTGGTTGTGTTTTTGACTCTGTCATGACGTTGTTGCATTCACATAAGGTGGCTTGAAAATGGCTAAATCCAACCCTGTGCTAGAGAGTGGAACCGGCTCTGCCCTCATCCCCATGCAGGAAACCTCCCTCGAGATCTGGGACAGCAAGTATCGCCTCAAGAGCAAGGATGGGGCGCCTATCGACGGCACCATAGACGAGACTTATCAGCGGGTCGCCCGTGCGCTGGCGGCGCAGGAGAGCGAGCCTGATGCATGGTATGAGCCCTTCCTGTGGGCGCTGCGCAATGGGGCCATTCCAGCGGGTCGCATCACCTCCAATGCCGGGGCCTTTGAGCACAAGCCTGCCACCTCGACCATCAACTGCACTGTCTCCGGTACCATCGAAGATTCGATGGATGACATTCTCGGCAAGGTGCACGAGGCCGGTCTGACCCTGAAAGCGGGCTGTGGCATCGGCTATGACTTCTCGACCCTGCGTCCGCGCGGTGCCTTTGTCTCAGGTGCCGGGGCCTATACCTCGGGCCCGCTCTCCTTCATGGATATCTACGACAAGATGTGTTTCACCGTCTCGTCGGCGGGCGGTCGCCGTGGCGCCCAGATGGGCACCATGGATATTCGGCATCCCGACGTGATCGAGTTCATCCAGGCCAAGCGGGAAGATGGTCGCCTGCGCCAGTTCAACCTCTCCCTGCTCATCACCGAAGAGTTCGTCAAGGCGGTGAAGGAAGATGCTCCCTGGCGACTCATCTTCCCCTACACCGCCAAAGAGGTGGAGCAGGATGGTATTGCGTTGGACGATCCCGAGCAGGTGCTCTGGGCCGACTGGCCGAACAAGGAAGGGGTGGTGATCAACGCGCTGGGTCAGGTGGCCTGCAAGGTCTACAAGACCCTGCCCGCGCGCAAGCTGTGGAACGTCATCATGACCTCCACCTATGACTATGCGGAGCCCGGCTTCATCCTGATCGACAAGGTCAACCAGATGAACAACAACTGGTTCTGCGAGGAGATCCGCGCCACCAACCCCTGTGGCGAGCAGCCCTTGCCCCCCTACGGAGCCTGTCTGCTCGGCTCGGTCAATCTGACCAAGTTTGTGCGCGAGCCCTTCACCGAGCGGGCCGCCTTCGACTGGCAGGCGTTTCGCAAGGTAGTAGCCATCTTCACCCGCATGCTGGACAACGTGGTAGAGATCAACCAGCTGCCGTTGCCCAGGCAGCGCGAGGAGATCACCGCCAAGCGCCGTCACGGCATGGGCTTCCTTGGTCTGGGCTCGACCCTCACCATGCTGCAGATAAAATATGGCTCTGCCGCTTCTGTCGCCTTCACCGAGCAGGTCTCCCAGGAGCTGGCCATGACAGGTTGGCAGGAGTCCCTGCGTCTGGCCAAGGAGAAGGGCCCTGCCCCCATCATGGAGCAGGAGTTCGAGGTGACCGGCAAGATGTTGCGGCTGCGCCCCGAGATGGCGGCCGATGGCATCAAGCTGGGTGACAAGGTGAAGGGCAAGGTGCTGCATGCGCGCTACAGCCGCTACATGCAACAGGTGGCCGAGGTGGATCCCGCTCTGGTGGCCGCGCTGGCCGAAACCGGTGGTCGTTTCACCCACCACAGCAGCATAGCGCCGACCGGTACCATATCTCTGTCGCTGGCCAACAACGCCAGCAACGGCATAGAGCCGAGCTTCGCCCATCACTACAGCCGCAACGTCATCAAGGCGGGCAAGAAGAGCAAGGAGAGCGTGGATGTCTACTCCTTCGAGCTGCTGGCCTACCGGGAGCTTATCAACGCCGCTGCCATGCCTTACACCGAAGATGATGCCTGCCGGCTGCCGGATTACTTCATCACAGCCGACGACATCAGTCCGGCCCAACACGTGGACATCCAGGCGGCAGCCCAGCGCTGGATAGATTCGTCCATCTCCAAGACGGCCAACGTACCGACCGACTTCCCGTTCGAGCAGTTCAAGGACATCTACATGTATGCCTCGGACTCCGGGCTCAAGGGCTGCACCACCTTCCGCTTCAATCCCGAGGCCTTCCAGGGGGTGCTGGTGAAGGAGAAGGATCTGGAGAACACTCAGTACGAGTTCACTCTGGAGGATGGCTCCGTCATCACGGTGAAGGGGAACGAAGAGATCGAATACGATGGCGAGCTGCACACCGCCGCCAACCTCTATGACGCCTTGAAAGAAGGCTATTACGGCAAATTCTGAGAACAGATTATGGTCAAGAAGATCGACAGGAAAATCGTCGCCTACAAGGTGAAAACCCGGGATGAGCCGCAAGAATCACCGGCCCCCGAGGATGACGTGGTGCACATGCACGAGACTGTGCTGCGTCCGGAACGGCTGATGGGCACCACCTACAAGCTGAAGACGCCGGAGCATGTCTCCGAGCACTCGCTGTTCATCACCATCAACGACATCATTCTCAACGAGGGCACAGTCCACGAGACGCGCCGTCCGTTCGAGATCTTCATCAACTCCAAGAGCCTGGAACACTACCAGTGGATAGTGGCGCTGACCCGCATCATCTCCGCGGTGTTTCGCAAGGGCGGGGATGTCACCTTCCTGGTGGAGGAGCTGAGATCCGTGTTCGATCCCAAAGGCGGTTACTGGAACAAGGGCAAGTATGTGCCGTCGCTCATCGCCGAAATTGGCAACGTGATCGAGACCCATCTCACCGAGATAGGCATGCTCAAGGCCACCGGGCTGGATGAGCACCAGCAGGCGTTTCTGGCCGAGAAGCAGGCACAGATGCAGGCTGACACCGAGCAGTCAGGCAGCGGCTTCCCGGCCAGTGCGGCGCTCTGCTACAAGTGCCACACCAAGGCGCTGGTGCAGAAGGATGGCTGCATGACCTGCCTCAACTGCGGCGATTCCAAGTGCGGCTGACAGGCGCGGCCTGACAGACAGAAGTGAAAAACGACCGGCCAGAGTGCCGGTCTTTTCATTGCTGCTTTTATGTTCGAACGAGACTGCCTTGCAAGCGATTTGTTGCGCAGCGGTAAAATCGGGCGTAGCGTTGGGGGTAATAAAACTGTCACGGCCGTGTGGTTTCAATGACATCTGAGATTCACACACGTGGCACCTTCAGTGCCAAGGAGGATGCTTATGGACAACACGGACCGAAAGCTGTTTATCCTGGATACCAACGTTCTGCTTCACGAACCCCTCGCCATTTACTCCTTCAAAGAGCACGACGTGCTCATCCCCATGACGGTGCTCGAAGAGCTCGACAACATCAAGGATCGCCAGAAAGACGTCAGCCGTGATGCCAGGGTTGCCATCCGTGCGCTGGAAGATGTGTTTCGCGACGCCAACCCCGAACAGATAGTGCAGGGGGTGGCGCTGGCGGGTGAGGCGAGCGGTCATATCTCCATCTTCAGCGATCACCATCTTCCTCAGGATGCCGAGGTGTTCACCGACAAGGAGGCGGACAACCGCATCATCAACGCGGCCCTCTACCTGCAAAAGCACGAGATGAAACGCCAGGTGGTGCTGGTGACCAAGGACATCAACATGCGCCTCAAGGCCAAGGGGGCTGGCCTTGCCCATGTGGAGGATTATCGCAGCGACCAGCTGATCGACGACATCCGGCTGCTGGCCAAGGGCTTCCAGGTGGTGCCCGGCAGCTTCTGGGAGCGGGTAGGCGAGTGCGACAGCGAGACCCATGGCCGCGACACAGTCCACGTGATCGACTCGAACCTGCTGGAGGGGGTGCACGTCAACCAGTACTTGCTGGACGAGGAGAACTTCTTCGCAGCCAGGGTGCTGAGCCACGATGGCAACAAGATCCGCCTGAAAGATCTGGGCCGCGAGCGGCTGATGTCACGCAAGGCCTGGGGGGTGCATCCCAAGAACATCTATCAGGGCATGGCGCTCGATGCCCTGCTGGATCCGCACATCGATCTGGTGATCCTGACCGGCCCGGCGGGCTGCGGCAAGACCTTGCTGGCCATGGCGGCGGCCCTGGAGCTGGTGATCGAGAAGGGGATCTACGAGAAGGTGATCGTCACCCGCAATACCCCGGAAATTGCCGAGAGCATCGGCTTCCTGCCCGGCACCGAGGAGGAGAAGATGATGCCCTGGCTGGCGGCGGTGACCGATACCCTGGAGGTGCTGCACAAGCAGGACGAGAACATGAGCGGGTCGCTGAGCTACATCATGGAGAAGGCCAACATCCAGTTCAAATCCGTCAACTTCATGCGCGGGCGCAGCATCCAGAACACCTTCGTGCTGCTGGACGAGTGCCAGAACCTGACCGCGTCCCAGATCAAGACCATCATAACCCGCTGCGGCGAGGGGACCAAGATCGTCTGCTCCGGCAACCTGGCCCAGATCGACTCCAACTACCTGAGCCCGGTGACCTCGGGTCTGACTTACATAGTCGAGCGTTTCAAGGACTTCGACGGCAGTGCCAACATCTTCCTGAACGGGGTTGTGCGCAGCCGACTGGCTTCGTTCGCCGAGGAAAATCTCTGATTTAACGCAATCTCTGCATGAGAAAGGGGAAGCCAGCAGGCTTCCCCTTTTTTGATCCCGTTACCGTCATCACCCTTGTGTACGGCCAAGGTAGCGCAGCAGCCCGGGGTGCTCGCTGTCTTGCAGTATGTCGGGTTTGCCCTGCAGGGCGATGCGGCCCTCGTCGACGAAGAGCACCTGATCGGCGATGAGCTGGGCATCCTCAGGGTTGTGGGACACCATGAGCACTGTGATCCCCTGCTCGCAGGCGAGGCGGGCCACTTCGGCCAGCATCTCCCGGCGCAGGGCGGGATCCAGGGCCGAGAAGGGCTCATCCAGCAGCAGTAGGGGTTTTCCCCGCACCAGGGCGCGGGCCAGCCCCACCCGCTGTTGCTGGCCACCGGAGAGCTGCTCCGGCAGGCGGCTCAGCATGTCGCCAAGACCGACTCGCTCCGCGCCCTGCTTCACCTGCTGGCGCTGGGCCGGGCTCAGGCGCAGGCCCGGGTGCAGGCCGATGGCGATGTTGTCGAACACCGAGAGGTGCAGGAAGAGGTTGTGATCCTGAAACAGGGTGGTCACCGGCCGCTCGGCGGGGCCGAGCGGCAGCAGATCGACGCCATCGAAGCTGAGACTGCCGGACTCCACCGGCACGAAACCGGCGATCATCCCGAGCAGGGTAGACTTGCCGGCGCCGCTTGGCCCTATCAGGGCGGTGATCTCCCCCCTGGGCAGGGTGGCGCTGAAGCTGACGCGCCAATCCGGGTAGCTGGTGACCAGCTCATCGATGTTCAGCATTTTTTCCTCTCAAAGAGTCCGTTCGACCAGCCAGAACAGCCGCAGAAACGGTAGCGCAGGGTTTGTACCTCAATGCTCGCCATTTTTTCCTCCAAGACCCCGCTCAACCAGCCAGAACAGGGAGAAACAGAGCGTGAGCAGCAGCAGGGCAGTGGCGGCCGCGTCGGTCAGTCGGTAGCTGCCGAGCTGCTGATAGAGCAGCCAGGGCAGGGTGGTGAGGGCCTGGCTGCCGAACATGGCGATGGCGCCGAGATCCCCGAGGGACAATATCATGGAGAGCGCCATGGCCAGCGCCAGCGGGCGACGCAGCAGGGGCCACTCCACCAGTCGCAGGCGATGCAGACCGCGCACTCCCAGGCTGTCCGCCAGCCGGTCGTACTGACGCACCACCAGCTGCATGGGGGCGCTGAGGGTGCGCAGCACATAGGGCAGCGCCATCAGGGCGTTGACCAGTACCACCAGCCAGGGGCCCAGGGCAAAGACGTCGGCAAAGGGCATGAACATGATGAAGAGCCCTGTACTCAGTACCACGGCCGGGATCATCAGGATCATGGAGCCGCTGGCCTCCCACAGGGCGGCGGCCCGCCGCTTGCGCCCGCGCACCCTCAGGTGGCGGCTGGTGAGCAGCAGACCGGCGCCGAGCAGGGTAGCCAGCGATCCGGCCGCCAGGGCGATGGCCAGGGATTGACCGCCCGCCTGCCACAGTCCGGGGGATGCCAGCGCCGTCAGCAGGCCGGGGTTGAAACCGGCCACGACTATGGCCAGCAGCGGCGGCAGGAAGATGGCGAGCCCGGTGCAGAGCGCCACGGCGTCCACCAGGCCTGTCCCCGGCTGATGGCGATCCGGCCGCAGGCAGGGGCGGCGGCTGGTGAGGCGGCTGGCAGGGGTGGTCTGCAGCCTGTGTTGCAGGAGGAGCAGGGCGACGGTCAGCAGCAGCTGTACCAGCGCCAGGCCGCCCGCGGTGGCGAGATCGAAGTCAAAGCGCAGTGCCTGATAGACGGCGACTTCCAGGGTGGTGGACTTGGGGCCGCCGCCAAGCGCCAGCACTGTGGTGAAGCTGGTGAAGCAGAGCATGAAGATGAGGCTGGCGAGTCCCGGCAGTATGCCGCGGATGAGCGGCCACTCCAGCAGCAGGAAGATGTGGGATGAGCGCATGCCGAGCTGGCTGGCGAGGCGCCAGGAGGTCTCAGGGACGCTCTCTATGCTCTGCAGCATGAGGCGCGCCGCCAGCGGCATGTTGAAGAAGACATGGGCCAGCAGTATGCCGAACAGGCCGTAGAGGTAGTTGCCAGGATCCAGCCCCAGGCCGCGCAGCAGCTGTGGCAACCAGCCCTGGCGACCGTGTACCGCGACCATGCCGAAGATGGCGATGATGACGGGCAGCACCAGGGAGAGGCCGAACAGCTTGAGCAGCAGGGCTCGCCCGGGGAAGCGGCGCCGCGCCAGGGCACGGGCCACCGGAATGGCGAGCCCCAGACTCAGCAGGGTGGAGAGCAGGGCCTGCCCCAGGCTGAAGCCCAGCACATGGCGCAGATAGGGATCGGCCAGTAGGGTGCGGGGAGACAAGGTGCCCGCCTGCCACAGCAGGGCCGCGAGCGGCCCTAGGGACAACAGCAAGATCAGCAGGGTGGCCGCACTGCCCGGCAGCCACCAGAGGGGACGAGAGCCTGCGTTCACTGGGTGACGGCTTGCAGCCATTCGCGGATCCAGTTCTTGCGATTGGCGGCCACTTCATCGGCGCTGAAGGCGAGCGGCTTGGCCACGGTGATCATCTGCTCGAAGCCCTTGGGCAGCGGCTGGTCGATCACCGGGTACATCCAGTTGCCGGCGGGGATCTCCTGCTGGAAGGCAGGGCTTATCATGAACTGCAGGAACTGGTCCGCCAGCTTGTCCTGGACAGCGCCTTTCAGCTTGGCGGCCACTTCCACCTGACGGTAATGCCCCTCTGCGAAGGCGGCCGCCTGATACTGGGGCTTGTTTTCGGCGATCAGGTGATAGGCGGGGGAGGTGGTGTAGGAGAGCACCATGTCCGCCTCGCCATCGAGGAACATGCCATAGGCCTCTGACCACCCCTTGGTGACGGTGACCGTCTTCTTGGCAAGCTCAGCCCAGGCGGCGGGGGCCTGGTCGCCGTAGACGGACTTCATCCACAGCATCAGCCCCTGGCCCGGGGTGGAGGTGCGGGGATCCTGATAGATCACCTTGAGATCGGGCCGTTCCACCAGCTCTTTCAGGCTCTTGGGGGGCTGCTTGAGTTTGTCCTTGTCGTAGACGAAGGCGAAGTAGCCGTAGTCATAGGGGACGAAGGTGTCATCCTGCCAGCCACCCGGCACCTTGAGGGCGTCTAGCCTGGTGTGATGGGGGGCAAACAGGCCGCTCTGCTTGGCCTCGTTGACCAGGGCATCGTCCAGCCCCAGCACCAGGTCCGCCTTGCTGTGCTGGCCTTCCAGCCGCAGCCGGTTGAGGATGGCGACACCGTCTTCCAGGGCCACCAGGTTGAGGGTACAGCCGCACTCCTTCTCGAAGGCCTGCTTGATCTTGGGACCCGGGCCCCATTCGGCTGCAAACGAATCGTAGGTGTAGACGGTGAGGGTGTCGGCGGCAAATGCCTGGGCAGAGAGCAGGCCGGTCGCGAGCAGCAGCAGGGTCTTCATCAATGGCACTCCTGTGGGTACTGAGGTGCCATGGGCAGCGGTCTGCTCATCAATGGCACGTCTCCTGTGGTGAGGGCCAGCGGATGAGGGCACAAAAAACGCGCGCCATGCCTCAAATTCCTCCGCCAGCATTATCTGGATCAGGTTCACGGGTATAATCTCAGCGGTAAACCGCACCCCGTTTGAGCAACGAACCGCATTGTATTGGCCTTCTTTGGGGGAGGCCAGCACTATGTTTCACGGGCCGCGCCGTGCGAGCCACCACCAAGGAGGATGCCCCCAGTGATCACCAGCACCAAGGAAAGACGTGCCTTCCAGCGCATGGTCATCAACGCCCCCGTCACCCTGTTCCAGCGCCAGCAGGTGCTTGAGGGAGTCTGCCGGGATCTCAGCGCCAATGGCATGGGGGTCGAGGTGAATGAACATGGCTTCGATCTGGCTCAACCCATCAGGGTGAGCCTGGCCACCAGCAGCAACCTGCTGCCCCCCTTCGAGGCCCAGGCCCGCATAGTGCGGGTGCTGGAGGAGGAGGGCGGGCTCTTGCTGGCGCTGGAGTTCCTGCCGCTGACCTGAGCCTGCACACTACCCTGTTCCATCGACCAGCCACCGGCTGGTCGATGCATTTTCGGCCCGGACCAGCCTTGCCTTCCCGCCCGGATTGCAGCCCTGGGGGCCGCTCAGTTGCTGGCCAGCACGGGTTGGACGCTCAACTGCTTGCTGTCGACCAGCGTCTTGCTGGTGGGGGCGAGCTGGCCCATGGGAAGCTGGGCGGGGCCGGTCGGTTCCAGCAGCAGATAGCTTTCCCCTTGCCAGCTCAGGGTCGCCTGACCCGGGCCGGCCGGCAGTGCCACCCCCAGCAGGGCATGGCCCGGCACGAACACCATGGCCTGCTTCAGCTCGGGAAAGCGCTGGGCCAGCAGGGCCGCCATCAGGGTGACCTTGCTGTCACAATCCCCCCGGTTCTGCTCCAGCACCTGGCGGGGGCTCAGAAAGCCCTTGCCCGAGCGCCCCGACTGGCTGTCGAGCAGCTGATAGGGGATGGCCTGGATGAAGTCGAGCATGTGCGCCACCGTCTTCTGGCGCGCCTCCGTCTCTGTGGCTCCCTCCTGCTTGAGCTGCTCGGCCAGGGGCGCCAGTTCGGCGCGGCTCTCCAGGGCGATGCGCACATGATCCTGCTTGATGGCGGGGGCGCCGTCGGGCGGGGTGAAGGGCTGGAAGTAGTGCTGCTTGAGCCACTCTGCCTCCAGCCTGGCCTGCTCCGGCTTGACCCAGAGGGAGGCTTCCCTGGCCTTGTCGGCGTTGCGGCTCTTGAGGCTGAGGGCGAGGCTGGGGCGGGAGAGGGAGAATTGCACCTCGGGGAACTCAAGGGCAGCCTGCTGCAGCAAGGTCTGCAGCACCTCCTCCTGCATCCTGGCCGGGCGATAGGCGATGAGCGGCGGCAGCTTGCCCGCCTCCAGCCGGTAGCTGAGTTGCTGGGGTTGGCCCTCCCTGTCCTGCCAGCCGACGTTGAGCTGACCGCCGTTGCTGTTGAAGTAGGTCTGCCCGGCACTGGCCGGGAGGGCGAGCAGCATGCCAAGCAGCAGGGAGAGGGAGCGGGTCGTCTTCATCATCCTTTCCTGTCGGTGAGCCCACTGTGCCTGGGCGGGACTGAGAATAAAACAGGGAGCCTGGGCTCCCTGTGGATTCTACTCGTTTTCTTGCCGCAGGCTCGTCAGATCCAGCTTGGCTGTTTTGCCTCGAAGGTACTGATGGCCGCTTCGTGTTGCAGGGTCAGGCCTATGGCATCCAGCCCGTTGAGCAGGCAGTAGCGACGGAATTCGTCGATCTCGAAACCGAAAGTGAGCACACCGGCGCGCACCTGGTTTGCCTCCAGATCCACTTCGATCTGGGTGCCCGGATGGGCCGCGACCAGCTGGAACAGGGCCTCGACCTCTTCTTCTTTCAGGCGTACCGGCACCATGCCGTTGTTGATGGCGTTGCCGTAGAAGATGTCGGCAAAGCTCGGGGCAATGATGGTCTTGAAGCCGTAATCCGCCAGCGCCCAGGGGGCGTGCTCGCGGCTCGAGCCACAGCCGAAGTTCTCCCGGGCCAGCAAGATGCTGGCGCCGGCGAATTGGGGCTGGTTCAGCACGAACTCGGGGTTGGGCTGCTGGCCGGCGTCGTCCAGGAAGCGCCAGTCGTGGAACAGGTGCTTGCCAAAACCGATGCGGTTTACCTTCTGCAAAAACTGCTTGGGAATGATGGCGTCGGTGTCGACGTTGGCACTGTCGAGGGGGACGACGATCCCCTTGTGTTGCTTGAAGCCTGTCATCTTGTTCTCCTCGTAATTACAGCGCACGAATATCGGCAAAGCGACCGGTGACGGCGGCGGCGGCGGCCATGGCCGGGCTTACCAGATGGGTGCGGCCGGCACGGCCCTGGCGCCCTTCGAAGTTGCGGTTGCTGGTGGAGGCGCAGCGCTCCCCCGGTTGCAGCCGGTCGTTGTTCATGGCCAGACACATGGAGCAGCCGGGCAGGCGCCACTCAAAGCCCGCCTCGAGGAAGATCTTGTCCAGCCCCTCTGCCTCGGCCTGGGCTTTCACCTGCTCGGAGCCCGGCACCACCAGGGCTTGCACCCCGGCGGCGACCTTGCGGCCACGGGCGATGGCGGCGGCGGCACGCAGATCCTCGATGCGGCTGTTGGTGCACGACCCGATGAACACCTTGTCGATGGCGACATCACAGAGCTTCTGGCCCGGCTGCAAGTCCATGTAGGCGAGCGCCTTGCGGGCGGACTGCTGCTCCATCAGATCGCTGAAGGATTCCGGTGCCGGAATGGGTTCATTGACGGCGATCACCTGGCCCGGGTTGGTGCCCCAGGTCACCTGAGGTGCGATGTCGGCTGCGTTGAGCACCACCTCGGCATCGAAGGTGGCATCGGCATCGCTCTTGAGGGTCTGCCAGTAGGCGATGGCCTGCGCCAGTGCCTCGCCGGTGGGGGCGAATACCTTGCCCTGGATGTAGTCGATGGTGGTCTGATCCGGGGCTATCATCCCCGCTTTGGCGCCGAGCTCTATGGCCATGTTGCACACCGTCATGCGCCCTTCCATGGAGAGACCACTGATGGCATCGCCAGCGAACTCCACCACGTAACCTGTACCGCCGGCAGCGCCGACCCGGCCTATGATGGCCAGCACCACGTCTTTCGCGCTGATGCCCTCGGCCAGCTTGCCGTTGACCGAAATGCGCATGGTCTTGGCCCGGCCCTGCTTCAGGGTCTGGGTCGCCATCACGTGTTCCACTTCCGAGGTGCCGATGCCAAACGCCAGCGAGCCGAAGGCGCCGTGGGTGGCGGTGTGGGAGTCGCCGCAGACTATGGTGGTGCCGGGCAGGGTGATGCCGAGCTCGGGGCCCATCACGTGGACTATGCCCTGGTATTTGTGGTTCAGGTCATAGAGACGGACCCCGAACTCCTTGCAGTTGGCTGCCAGGGTTTCCATCTGGATGCGAGCCATCTCGCCGGAGGCGGCGATGTCTTTGGTGGTGGTGGAGACGTTGTGATCCATGGTGGCCCAGGTCAGATCCGGGCGGCGCAGCGGGCGCTTCATGGCGCGCAGGCCGTCGAACGCCTGGGGGCTGGTCACTTCATGCACCAGATGGCGGTCGATGTAGATGAGGGGGGTTTCCCCTTCCACTTCCCGGACCACGTGGGCGTCGAACACTTTCTGATAGAGGGTCTTGGACATTGCTCTGTATTCCTTGTTATGTGCTGCGTGGCTCAGATCCGTGCGGCTATCTGGCTGCCCATCTCGGCGGTGCTCTGCACCGGATGCTGTGCGCTACCCTGATGCAGATCGGCGGTGAAGTAACCCTCGGCCAGAGCCTGCGCCACGGCCTGCTCTATGGCTTGGGCGGCGGCTTCCTGGCCCAGGCTGTAGCGCAGCATCAGGGCGGCGGAGAGGATCTGGGCTATGGGGTTCGCAATCCCCTTGCCGGCGATGTCCGGGGCCGAGCCACCGGCCGGTTCGAACAGGCCGAAGCCGGATTCGTTCAGGCTGGCGGAGGGGAGCAGCCCCATGGAGCCGGTGATCATGGCGCACTCGTCGGAGAGGATGTCGCCGAACAGGTTGGAGCAGAGCAGCACGTCGAACTGGGACGGATCCTTGATGAGCTGCATGGTGGCGTTGTCGATGTACATGTGGTTCAGCGCCACGTCCGGGTAGGACTTGGCGACTTGCGTCACCACCTCGCGCCACAGTATGGAGGAGGCGAGCACGTTGGCCTTGTCGATGGAGGTCACTTTGCTGCGGCGCACCCGGGCCGATTCGAACGCTATCTTGGCGATGCGCTCGATCTCGAAGCGGTGATAGACCTCGGTGTCGAATGCCTTCTCGGTGGCACCTTCCCCTTCGCGCCCCTTGGGCTGGCCGAAGTAGATGCCGCCAGTCAGCTCGCGCACGCAGGCGATGTCGAAGCCGCGATCCGAGATGTCGGCACGCAGGGGGGAGAACTGCTCCAGGCCGGTGTAGATACGGGCCGGACGCAGGTTGCAGAACAGTTTGAAATGGGCACGCAGGGGCAGCAGGGCGCCGCGCTCCGGTTGATCGTTGGGCGGCAGGTGCTCCCACTTGGGGCCACCGACCGAGCCGAACAGCACGGCATCGGCCGCTTCGCAGCCGGCTATGGTGCTCTGTGGCAGCGGGGTGCCATGGTTGTCGATGGCGATGCCACCGACATCAAAGCGATCATAGTCGAGGGAGAAGCCGAATTTGGTCTGCACCTTTTCCAGTACCTTGATGGCCTCTGCCATCACTTCCGGGCCAATGCCGTCCCCCGGCAATACTGCGATCCGATAACTGCTCATACTCTCTCCGTCCTGATGTTGTGTTGAGTTCCATCTGCCCAGTGACCCGATACTGCGATCCTCTACCTGTTCAGACTGTCTCCGTCCCGATGTTGTGATTGCATTCCATCCGTTCAGCGAGTCGATCGCTGCTCAGACGGTTTCCGATTTGATGTTGTTATTGCGTTCCATCTGCTCGGCGACCTGATCGGCGCGCCAGATGCTGTTGATGACATGGACCAGGGCCTGGGCCGAGGACTCTATGATGTCGGTGGCCAGCCCCATGCCATGGAATTTGCGGCCCTTGTACTCGGCGACTATGTCGACCTGGCCGAGGGCGTTCTTGCCTTCACCCTTGCCCTTGAGTTCGTACTTGTCGATGCGGATCTCGTAGCCGGTGATGCGGTTGATGCACTGGTAGACAGCATCCACAGGACCGTTGCCGGTGGCCGCTTCGCAGATCAGATCCTGGCCCACCTTGAGCTTGACCGAGGCGGTGGCGAGCACAGAGCTGCCGCTCTGCACGCCCAGATACTCGAGCTTGAAGTGCTCGGGCTCCTCGTGGATCTGGCTGAAGAAGGCCAGCGCCTCGAGATCGTAATCGAACACCTGTCCCTTCTTGTCGGCCAGGACCAGGAACTTGCCGTAGAGGTGGTCGAGATCGTAGCTGCTCTCGGCGTAGCCCATGCTCTCCATGCGGTGCTTGATCACGTGGCGGCCGGAGCGGGAGGTCATGTTGAGGTTGTTCTGGGTGAGGCCGATGCTCTCGGGGGTGATGATCTCGTAGGTGTTCTTGGCCTTGAGCACGCCGTCCTGGTGAATGCCGGAGCTGTGGGAGAAGGCGTTGGCCCCGACGATGGCCTTGTTGGGCTGCACCGGCATGTTGCACAGCTGGCTGACGAGCGTGCTGGTGCGGTGGATCTCGTTGTGACGGATGTTGGTGTGCACCCCGAGCAGATCGGCGCGGGTTTTCAGGATCATCGCCACCTCTTCCAGGGAGCAGTTGCCCGCCCGCTCGCCGATGCCGTTGATGGTGCACTCTATCTGGCGTGCCCCCATCTGCACGGCACTGATGGAGTTGGCCACCGAGAGGCCCAGATCGTCGTGGCAGTGCACCGAGATGATGGCCTTGTCGATGTTGGGCACCCGGTTGAACAGGGTCTGGATGATGCCGGAAAATTCGGTCGGTACCGTGTAGCCTACTGTGTCCGGGATGTTGATGGTGCGGGCGCCCGCCTTGATGGCGGCTTCCACCATGCGGCACAGGTTGTCGATGGGGGTACGTCCCGCGTCCTCGCAGGAGAACTCCACGTCATCTGTGTAGCGCAGGGCATGCTTGATGGCGCCGACCCCCATCTCCAGCACGTCTTCGAAGCTTTTCTTCAGCTTGCTTTCCACGTGGATGGAGGAGGTGGAGATAAAGGTGTGGATGCGAAAGGCCTCGGCGACCCGCAAGGCTTCGCCGGCGGCATCGATATCCTTGGGCAGGGCGCGGGCGAGGGCACAGACCCGGCTGTTCTTGATGTGACGGGCTATGGTCTGCACCGATTGAAAATCACCGGGGGAAGAGACAGGGAAGCCCACTTCCATGATGTCGACACCGAGCCGCTCCAGCGCCTGGGCAATCTGCAGCTTCTCCTTGACCGTCAAGCTGGCCGACAGCGCCTGCTCGCCATCACGCAAGGTGGTATCGAATATGATGACTCGATCTGACATGTGACTTCCCTCTTCCTAAGTTCGGTGCGTGCATCCTGCATTGGCATAAAAAAACCCGTGCGGGGTGCACGGGTTTTTGTAAATTCCGGCTATGCCTTAGCCCGGCTACAAGGATCCCGCGCGAGGAGTCGCGATTAGGGGGAGCAGTAGTAGCAGAGCGGCAATATGCATGATGACTCAATCCTTCCAGTCGATAACGCTACTACCAATATCGAGATTTTTATGCTGTGTCAACTCGAAAGGACAGGTTCAATTCACTGTGTTATTTAATCGGATTGTAAAGGAGTGCAAATTTCCTTGTCCCATATTCGGTTCATGCCTGATTATCTGGTCGTTCCTGCTGTACTCGATCACCCGCACAATCAGATCGACTTATCAGCCCTTGCTGAATTATCTGAGGTATTCCATGGAAAAGCGCAGACCTGGCCGTCCGGTCGGACGTTCCGACATTCGTGACAAGCTGCTCGCCGCCGCACGCGAACGTTTTCTCAACACCCCCTACAGCAAGGTGACGACCCGTGAGATCGCCGAGCTGGCCGGCTCCAATCTGGCGATGATCCACTACTACTTCGGCAGCAAAGAGGGCCTCTACAAGGCGGTGCTGGGGGATGTGGCCGAGCCGCTGGATCAGGCCTGGCATGACGAGAGCAGCAACCGCAGCCTGACCGATCTGCTCAATACCTACTATCAGGTGATGGCGCCGAACAGCGAGCTGACTTCCGCCATCTCCAGCGCATTATCAACCGAAAAAAGTCCGGGGCGGGATTTTGTATTGAATCGTCTGCTGGAGCGTCAACTGCCCCAGTTCGATGCCCTGCTTGAATCCATGCGCTCCAATGGTCAGCTGGGTGACAACCTGGATCCCGAGATGCTGAAGATCTCCTTCCTCAGCATGATGTGGCAGCCCTTCGTGATGAAGGATCTCTACGAGCAGGTGTTCGGCCTGACGGTGGACGAGAGCTTCATGAGCCGGTTGGCGGCCCACAACTGCCAGTTGATGGAGAACGGCCTGCGCGGTTCCCTGAACTGAGTCTTCCCGGGTAATAGCTGAAAAAGGGCCGCATGGCCCTTTTTTGCATGGTTCATGTCACAAATCTGTTATCTCTCCTTCAACCAAGTGTCACTGCGCCGCCCTAGTCTGCATTCAAGACTCAAGGAAAGGGGGCGTGATGAACAAGATCCAGCAATGGGACCTACGGGTGTGCCGTGTCTGTCTGCTCCACCCCTACAACCGGCCGCAGGCCAGGATCAGCCGGGTCATTTCTCGTACCGGTGACGGTCCCCTTTACGCCGTGCTGGCCGCCCTGCTCTGGTGGCAGGGGGAGGCGCAGCGGGAAGTGGTACAAGTCGCCCTGCTGGCCTTTGCCGCCGAGCTGCCGCTTTATCTGCTGCTCAAGAATGCCCTGAAACGCCAGCGTCCCGTGGGCTTGCCGGTCTTTATCACCCCCTCCGATCGCTACAGCCTGCCCTCCGGCCATACCGCCGCCGCCTTCCTGATGGCCACCGTGCTGGCGGCCAGTTTCCCGCTCTGGGCACCGTTGCTGTTTCTCTGGGCCATCCTGGTCGGGGCGTCGCGGCTGCTGCTCGGGGTGCACTATCTGAGCGATCTGGTGGCTGGCGTCCTGCTTGGGGGCGGCTGCGCCCTGTGGGCCCTTAACTGGAGCCAGGGATGAGGATACTGTTCGGGGTACAGGGAACCGGCAACGGTCATATCAGCCGCAGCAGGACTCTGGCGCGCGCTCTGAAGAGCAGGGGGATAGAGGTCGACTACCTGTTCAGCGGGCGCGCCGCCGACGGCTACTTCGAGATGGGGGAGTTCGGGGACTATCGCACCTTCCCCGGCATCAGTTTCGCCAGCCATCAGGGCCGCATCTCGGGCTGGCGCACCCTCAAGGGACTCTCTCCCCTTCGCTTCTGGCAGGACATGAGGGCCCTCGACTGCCGGGATTACGATCTGGTGATCAGCGATTTTGAGCCACTCAGTGCCCATGCCGCCCGGCGCTGGCAAAAACCCAGTCTGACCATCAGCCATCAGGCCAGCTTCGACTGGCCCATTCCGCGCTGGGGGGAAAGTGGTTTCAACCGCCAGCTGATGCGCCACTTCGCCCCGGTGCGCCGCTCTCTGGGGCTGCACTGGTTCCACTTCGGTCAGCCGCTGCTGCCCCCCATCATAGATCCCATGACCCCGGCCCCGGACAACCAGCAGATCCTGGTCTATCTGCCATTCGAGCAGACAGAGCAGATAGCTGCGCTGTTGTCGCGCTTCAACCAGCAGCGCTTCGTCTGCTTCCACCCCGGCCTTCGCAAGGCCAGTCAATGGCGCAACATCCGCTTCGAACCTGCAGCCAGAGAGGGATTCAAATTAGCGCTAGCCGGTTGCCGGGGTGTCATCAGCAATGCGGGGTTTGAACTTGCCTCGGAGGCGCTGTCGCTCGGCAAGAAGCTGTTGGTCAAGCCGCTGGGCGGCCAGTTCGAGCAACTGACCAACGGCAGGACCCTGGAGCTGATGGGGCTGGCCCAGTTGATGGAGACGCTGGATGCCAATGCGTTGAGAACCTGGCTCGAGGCGCCGTCACCCGGGCGGATCCGCTACCCCGATGTGGCGGGGGAGCTGGCCGACTGGCTGCTGGCCGGTGCCAAGGAGGAGCTGGCCTCTCTCTCCCGCCGCCTGTGGGGCAGGACCCTCTTCCCGGAGGAGGTGTGCGATCGCCTCAGCGAACTGGCGGGCAACCCGGCATTGGCCCGTCCCTGGTTATCGCAACTCAGCGCCTTTGACTAGACTGAGTTGATCCCATCAAGGAGAGGACGGACAACATGTGCTTTACCAATGAAAACGGCGACACCATGACCCTGGCAGACAATCTCACCCTGCATGAGTTGCTCGACATGGGGGTCAGCATCTCGGTCTGTGAAGAGACGGATCCGGATCAGCAGATCTGGCTGGTGGAGCCGGAAGACGAGCACTAAGACGGGATGGTTTTGACGGCCCGCCCTCTGGGGCGGGCCATTTATTTCCATCCCAGCCCAGATTGGCAGCATGATCCGCTAGTTTCCCCCCCATACTCCCCGCTTTGTTTCCGGTCTGGTGACCAAGTCACTGAATGTTAATAGCTGTTTGAAATTTATGACTGTTCTGGTCAGACAAAGCCGTGGACAAGCGTTCACAAGCGGGTTAAGTTGGTTTTTCACCCGCTTTTCGGGTGAATGATGGAAAAAACCTATTTTTCTACTATCGACGGCTCCGAACTCGCCTGGTCTGGATGCAGACAACAACAAGAGACGGATCGGCGCTGCCGGGAAGCAGCGGACTGTCGGTAGCTTTCGCTTAACGGAGCAAAGCCTGGAGGGCTTTATCATGGAGATGTTATCAGGCGCCCAGATGGTGGTTAGAGCGCTGGAAGATCAGGGAGTGGAGCATGTCTTTGGCTACCCTGGTGGCTCAGTGCTCGACATCTATGACGCTCTCTTCGAAAACGGCAAGATGGAGCATGTCCTGGTGCGGCACGAGCAGGCCGCGGTGCACATGGCGGACGGTTACGCCCGTTCCACCGGCAAGGTGGGCACTGTGCTGGTGACCTCGGGTCCCGGCGCCACCAACTGCATCACCGGCATCGCCACCGCCTACATGGACTCGATCCCCCTGGTGATCCTGTCCGGTCAGGTGCCGACCAGCATGATAGGGGAGGACGCGTTCCAGGAGACCGACATGATCGGCATCTCCCGCCCTGTGGTGAAGCACAGCTTCCTGTGCAAGAAGGCCAGCGAGATTCCCGACGCCATCAAGAAGGCCTACTACATTGCCGCCAGTGGCCGCCCGGGGCCCGTGGTGGTGGACTTGCCCAAGGATGTGCAGAACCCGAAAGAGAAATTCCCCTACCAGTATCCCGAGTCCGTTTCCCTGCGTTCCTACAATCCGACCAAGGCCGGACACAAGGGCCAGATCAAGCGGGCCGCCAAGCTGCTGACCGAGGCGAGCCGCCCCGTCATGTACGTGGGCGGTGGCGCCATCAACGCCAATGCGGATCACCTGGTGACCAAGCTGGCAGAGCTGTTGAACCTGCCGGTGACCACCACCCTGATGGGGCTGGGGGCCTTCAGCGGCACCCATCCGCAATTCATCGGCATGCTGGGGATGCATGGCACCTTCGAAGCAAACAAGAGCATGCACAACGCGGATCTCATCTTCGCCGTGGGTGCCCGCTTCGATGACCGCGTCACCAACAACGTGAGCAAGTTCTGCCCCAACGCCACCATAGTCCACATCGACATAGACCCCACCTCCATCTCCAAGACGGTACAGGCCCATGTGCCCATCGTCGGCTCGGTGGAGACCGTGCTGGAGCAGATGCTGGAAGTGATCCGCGAGTGCGGCTTCGACAACGACAAGCAGGCGTTGGGGGACTGGTGGAGCCAGATCGATCAGTGGCGCTCCCGCAACTGCCTGGCCTACGAGACCCACCCAACCCTGATCAAGCCGCAGCAGGTGATAGAGGCACTCTACAAGGTGACCAAGGGGGAGGCCTTCGTCGCCTCCGACGTGGGTCAGCACCAGATGTTCGCCGCCCTCTACTATCCGTTTGCCAAGCCGCGCCAGTGGATCAACTCCGGGGGCCTCGGCACCATGGGCTTTGGCATTCCGGCCGCCATGGGGGCCCAGTTTGCCAACCCGGATGCCGTGGTCTGCTGCGTCACCGGTGACGGCTCGGTGCAGATGAACATTCAGGAGCTCTCCACCTGCATGCAGTACGGGGTGCCCATCAAGATCATCTCCATCAACAACCGTGCGCTGGGCATGGTCAAGCAGTGGCAGAAGATGTTCTACGGCGGTCGTCACAGCCACTCCTACATGGAATCCCTGCCGGACTTCGTCAAGCTGGCGGAAGCCTATGGCCATGTCGGCATCGCGGTGAGCGATCCGGCGGAGCTGGAGAGCGCCATGGAGAAGGCCTTCGCCATGAAGGATCGGCTTGTGTTCATGGATATCTCGGTCGACCCGGATGAGCACGTCTATCCGATGCAGATCAAGTTTGGTGCCATGGACGAGATGTGGCTGAGCAAGACGGAGAGAACCTGATGAGGCATATCATTTCAGTACTGCTGGAGAACGAATCCGGCGCCCTGAGTCGCGTGGTAGGTCTCTTCTCCCAGCGCGGCTACAACATCGAGACCCTGACGGTGGCCCCCACCGAGGATCCCACCCTGTCCCGCATGACAATCGTCACCATGGGTGACGAGCGGGTGCTGGAGCAGATCCAGAAGCAGCTGCACAAGCTGGTGGACGTGCTCAAGGTGTGTGACCTGAGCGAAGGGGAACACATAGAGCGGGAGATCGCCCTGGTCAAGGCACGCGCCGCCGGTGGTGCCCGCGACGAGCTGAAACGACTGGCGGACATCTTTCGTGGCCAGATCGTCGATGTCACCCCCGAGCAGTACACGGTGCAGCTCGTCGGGACGAGTGAGAAGCTGGACGCCTTCATCAAGACTGCCGCCCAGACCAACGAGATCATCGAAGTGGTGCGCTCCGGCGTCTGCGGCATCTCTCGTGCGGACAAGTCCCTGCGTCCCTGATGCGGTAGGATGTGGAAATGGCTGTTCAAGGGCTCTTCGGAGCCCTTTTGTGATTTGGCCGGGTGGTGCGCCTCAAGGTGTCTGCGGTATCTCCCGGGCCGACAAATCCCTGCGTCACTGATGCGGTCGGACGTGGAAATGGCTGTTCAAGGGCTCCTCGGAGCCCTTTTGTGACTTGGCCGGGTGGTGCGCCTCAAGCTGTCTGCGGCATCTCCCGGGCCGACAAATCCCTGCGTCCCTGATATCAGGGGCTGGTAACCTATCCCAAAGGGGCTCTTCGGAGCCCTTTTTCATGGACGCAAGGGGAGGAGGGCGCTGGCTGGCGCTGTCATTTTCTTTCAAATGATCGGTAAACTATCCACAAAAGCTGTGGAAAACTCTGTAGATTAGCGGTGTGTCTGGCGTTAGTTAGCTGATCTTAAAGGGATATTCTGATTTGATCCTGACTGGATCGCAATTGTGCAATCCCCCTGCGCGGGTGTGAGTGTTTGCTTATCGCCGGCTCCTTGCCAGGAGGCGTTCGCGGCCAGTCCGGCGGATCCTGCGAGGATCCGGATTTGATCTCGCCGATCAACAGATCCCTGTCCGCCATAAAAAAACCCGCCTCTCGGCGGGTTTTTCACAGGGTCAGCGCTGGGCGATATTACTCGGCCTGGGCTGCCTGGATACCGGTCAGGGCTATGGTGTAGACGATGTCGTCCACCAGAGCGCCACGGGACAGGTCGTTGACCGGCTTGCGCATGCCTTGCAGCATGGGGCCGATGGAGACCAGTTCTGCGGAGCGCTGTACCGCCTTGTAGGTGGTGTTGCCGGTGTTCAGGTCCGGGAACACGAACACAGTCGCTTTACCTGCGACCGGTGAGTTCGGTGCCTTGGACTTGGCCACGTTCTCCATGATGGCCGCGTCGTACTGCAGCGGACCGTCGATGATGAGATCCGGGCGCTTGGCCTTGGCCAGCTCGGTCGCTTCACGCACTTTCTCTACGTCCGCGCCGGCGCCAGAGGTACCGGTGGAGTAGGATATCATGGCGACGCGCGGCTCGATGCCGAAGGCGGCAGCGGAGTCGGCGGACTGGATGGCGATCTCGGCCAGCTGTTCGGCGCTCGGGTCCGGGTTGATGGCGCAGTCACCATACACCAGCACCTGATCAGGCAGCAGCATGAAGAAGATGGAGGAGATCAGGGACGAACCCGGGGCAGTCTTGATGATCTGCATCGGCGGACGAATGGTGTTGGCGGTGGTGTGCACGGCGCCGGAGACCAGACCGTCCACTTCGCCACGCTCCAGCATCATGGTGCCCAGCACCACGTTGTCTTCCAGCTGTTCGCGGGCGACCACTTCGGTCATGCCCTTGTTCTTGCGCAGCTCGACCAGACGCGGCACGTAGCGCTCGCGCACTTCCAGCGGGTCGATGATCTCGACGCGATCGGTCAGTACCACACCCTGCTGTTCGGCGACGCGACGGATCTCTTCCGGGTTGCCCAGCAGCACCGGACGAGCGATGCCACGCTCGGCACAGATGGCGGCAGCCTTGATGGTCCGCGGCTCTTCCCCTTCCGGCAGCACGACGCGCTTGTTGGCCTGACGGGCCAGCTCGGTCAGCTGATAGCGGAAGGCCGGCGGGCTCAGGCGACGGGAGCGGGTGGACTTGGCAGAGAGAGACTCGATCCAGTGCTTGTCGATGTGGCCAGCCACATAGTCCTGCACCAGCTCGATACGCTCGCGGTCATCTTCCGGGATGTCGACGTTGAAGTTCTGCAGGCTGACGGCGGTCTGCCAGGTGTTGGTGCCGGTGATCATGATCGGCAGGCCGGTAGCCATGGCCTGTTGGCACAGGGCAATGACTTGCGGCTCAGGGTGATAGTTGCCGGTCAGCAGCAGGGCACCCAGCTTGACGCCGTTCATGGCGGACAGGCAGGCGGAGACGATGACGTCGGAGCGATCGCCTGAGGTCACCAGCAGGCTGCCCGGACGGAAGTGCTCGATCATGTTATGGATGGAGCGGGCACAGAAAGTCACGGTCTGCAGGCGACGGCTGTCCAGCTCACCCTTGTGCAGGATCTTGGCGGCCAGATGCTTGGCGAGATCCTTGGCGCGCGGGGCGATCAGCTGGGTGTTCCAGGGGATGCAGCCGAGGATGCGCAGCGGGCTCTTGCCGAACACCTGGAGCACTTCCAGGTTGTGGGCGGTGTCGGAGGTGTGGTGATGGGCCTCGAACATCTCGGTCAGATCGGGGCGGGTCACGCCGTGCTCGTCAACCGGTGCACCCACCTTGTTGATGACGCAGCCCACGATACGCGGGTTGCTGACGCCACCGAAGTTGGAGCAGGCCAGCTCGATGCGCTCTTTCAGCTTTTGGCTGGAGTCGTTGCCCGGATGAGTCACGAACACCATGTCGGCGTCCAGCGCCTTGGCGACGTCGTAGTTCAGCTTGTTGGCAAAGGGCTGCTTGTCGGTCGGCACCAGGCCTTCGATCACCACCACTTCGGCACCGCTGGTCTTCACGTGCTCTTCGAAGCGAGCCACTATCTCTTCCAGCAGGATATCGGTGTTGCTGGAGGTGATCATGTTCTCGGCATAGGAGAGGGCGAACGGCTCGGGCGGGTTGATGTTGGCGGCAGCGCGGATCACGGCGGTGGAGCGCTCGGTACCGGTTTCACCCGGACGCGGCTGGGCAACCGGTTTGAAGAAGCTGACATTGACACCGTGACGTTCCATGGCGCGAACGACGCCAAGGCTCACGGAAGTTACGCCGACACCAGTGCCGACCGGGATGAGCATAATAGTGCGTGCCACTTATTACCCCTTGTTCATTTTTTGGGATCAGGAAAAGGCCGCCCTGGGGCGGCCTTGCTCTACAGCTAATTTATGCGCCGACCAGTTCCAGCGCGTCGTGGGCGATGACCCACTCTTCGTTGGTCGGGATAACCAGGGCCTTGGTGGAGCCAGCCTTGGTGATCTCGCCACCCTTGCCGAAGCGCGCCTTCAGGTTGGCGTCGTGGTCGACGTCAAAGCCCAGCAGGCCCAGCTTGTTCAGGGTGATCTCACGGATCGGGGCGGAGTTCTCGCCGATGCCGCCGGTGAAGACCACGGCATCCAGACGACCGTCCATGGCGGCGGCGTAAGCGCCGATGTACTTGGCCAGACGGTAGCAGTACACGTCCATGGCGCGCTTGGCTTCTTCCTTGCTGTCGTAGTTGTCTTCAACGAAACGGCAGTCGGAGGTGACTTCGGTCAGACCCTGCAGGCCGGATTCCTTGGTCAGCATGGTGTTGATCTCGGCGACGCTCATGCCCAGCTTGTCGTGCAGGAAGAAGATGATGGCCGGATCGATGTCACCGGAACGGGTACCCATCACCAGGCCTTCCAGCGGGGTCAGACCCATGGAGGTGTCGACGGATTTGCCGTTCTTGATGGCGCAGACGGAGCCGCCGTTGCCCAGGTGGCAGTTGATGATGTTCAGCTCTTCGACCGGCTTGTTCAGCTGCTTGGCGGCTTCCAGGCTGATGTAGTAGTGGCTGGTGCCGTGGGCGCCGTAGCGACGGATGCCGTTCTCTTTGTAGAGCTTGTACGGCAGGGCGTACAGGAAGGCTTCTTCCGGCATGGTCTGGTGGAAGGCGGTGTCGAACACGGCTACGTTCTTCTCGGCCAGCTCAGGGAAGACCTTGAGGGCGGCACGGATGCCGATCAGGTGAGCCGGGTTGTGCAGCGGCGCGTAAGGAATGGCGGCTTCGATACCGGCGATCACGTCTTTGCAGATCCGCACGGAAGAAGTGAATTGCTCGCCGCCGTGTACCACGCGGTGGCCGATGGCAATCAGGTTCTTGGACAGTTCAGGGTTGAGCGGCAGGATCTTGTGGACGATGTAGTCCAGTGCTTCCTGGTGAGCGGCACCGGCACCCAGATCGGCACTGCCCTTCTCGCCGTTGAGCTTCCACTTGATGCGGGCGTCGTCGAGGTTGAAGCACTCGGCCAGGCCGGACAGCAGATCATCACCGGTGGTTGCGTCAATGACAGCAAACTTCAGGGACGAGCTGCCACAGTTAAGAACAAGAACCAGCTTACTCATGAATAAATCCTATCGCAGATTGGGTTGGGTTGGAGGATGCGCCGGACGCGGTGCGCCCAAAAACTATCAACTTATCCTTATGAGGGTTGGCAATCTGTTGCTTGCCCCTTGTATAGTGATACAAGACCCGGAATTCTGACGTCCCTGACAGGCCAGCAGCAAACCACTGGCGTAAAAATTGGGCGTACAAAGGATAACCTGATTGTTGAAAAATAACAAAGTCATCCTCAACCTTTGTTATTGCCTCTCAAATATTGTCGAGGTTTTGCCGTTAATACGTTCAAAAAGAGCTCGGAGGTAGTATGAGCATGAACATTTTTGGAACTAAATTACAGCAAGGCCGTCATTATATGACTCTTTGGCCGCGCCGTCCCGAGCTTAATTCCATGTTCCCGGAGAATCGGGTGATCAAGGCCACCGAGTTCGCCCTCAGGGTCATTCCGGCGCTCGCCGTGCTCAGCGTCATGCTGCAGTTCCAGTTCGGCGAGCTGCACTACTGGCCCTCCGTCATGGCCTCAGTGTTGTTCCTGCTCAGCCTGCCGCTGCAAGGCTATTACTGGCTCGGCCAGCGTGCCGATACCCGTCTCCCGCCCTCTCTCGCCAACTGGTACAGGGAGATCAACGGCAAGATGAACGAGCAGGGCGGTCATCGTCAGCTGGTGGCCCGACCCCGTTACGAGGAGCTGGCTGACACCCTCAACGCCGCCTTCAAGCAGCTGGACAAATCCTTCCTCTACGAATAACCCCGGCAGGGGAGCAAAAGGCGCCACCAGGCGCCTTTTTCACATTCAGGCGGCCAGTACCTTGCAGATCTCCTGGATGGAGAGCTTGTACTGACGGGGGCACTGACGCCAGGCCGCCAGCATGCGCTGGTACTTGTCGCGCATGGCGATGTCGCTGGAGAGCTCGTCACAGGGGCATGGCAGCTCGGGGAAGCGCTTGTCCACCTCCAGCAGGAAGCAGACATAATCCGCCAGTTCCCGCTCCTGGCTGCGGCTGTAGCCGTTGAAGGCCAGGCGACTCTCGTTCACCTCGGCCCGGGTACCGGCGTCTAGGTTGCCCCAGGAGATGGCCAGCGCATGATGCAGCTCCAGGGTGTCCAGCACCTCCTGGCAGGTGGCAAGATCCAGATGGCCGAAGCTCTTCTCCAGCTCGAGGATCTGCAGGCAGTAGCCTCGCTCGACTATGGTGCTGGCCCGCTGGTAAAACGCCGCCTTCTCCGGATTGAGTTTGGCCAGGATCTCGTACTGATTGCTCAGGATCAGGCGTTCGGTATGGCTCATGTTCATGGGCTGTCTCACTGGAAAATGAATCTGGGGCCACGTTAACCCATATCCAGGATGAATTTTTTGATCTGATAGGGGAGGTTGGCGAGAAAAACGGGGAGGAGGGCGCAAATAGGAGCGCTGCTTTTGGCAGGAGATTCCCGGCGCTTGCGCGGCAGAACAGGGGGCAAATGAACAGGGCCTGCATCTGCAGGCCCTGTTGTCGCCTCTGGACTGGCGGGGGTCAGCCCTTGACGAGGTCGAGCACCACCTGATGGTGATCGCTGGTCTTGAACTTGTCGAAGCGATGGGCCACCTTGCCCTCCTCATCGATGAGGAAGCTCAGCCGATGGATGCCATCGTACTCCTTGCCCATGAACTTCTTCGGGCCCCAGACGCCAAAGGCATCGGCCACGGCGTGATCCTCATCGGCCAGCAGCCGGAAGTTCAGGCTGTCGCGCTCCTCGAACTTCTTCAGGCGCTTGGCCGGATCCGGGCTGATGCCGAGCACGACCACGTTGAGAGCGGCCAGTTCGGCATTGACGTCCCGCAGGCCGCAGGCTTGGGTGGTGCAGCCCGGGGTCATCGCCTTGGGATAGAAATAGATGAGCACCTTCTTGCCCCGCAGGGAGGACAGACTGACCTGCTGACCATCCTGATCGGAGAGGGAAAAATCGGGGGCCTGAGTACCAACTTGTAGTGGTTGCATGGGGTCTCCTCGGATAAACGCCGTCAGGCGTATTTGTGATTGACGATGAACTCGAATGACTCGGCACCCAGTTCACGACAGAAATCGGCGAAGGCCGTTTTCGAGTCGGCCGCCTCGCCCTGCTTGGCCTGATTGAGCTGGAAATTGGCCTTGAGCAGGTTGAAGGGTTGCTGCTCGAGGGTGACGGTCTGCATGGCCTGGATGTCCCAGCCGTGATCGCTGAAGAACTGGGTGCACTGGCTTACGATGCCCGGCTGATCCCGGATCAGCACCTCGGCGCTGGCGCTGATGTCATATTGCAGGGAGTGGTGGCGCTCGGTGCGCTTCATCATGGTGATGAGATCCCACTCCTGGCTGCGCAGGGGGAGGCTTATCTCAAGCTGCATCAGGCTGTTCCAGTCACCGGACAACAGCATGATGAAAGTGAATTCGTTACCGAAGATGCCAAGACGGCTGTCGACAATGTTGCAACCGCAGCCACTGACGTGACGGGTAACCTCATTGACGATGCCAGGCCTGTCCGTGCCGATGGCCGTTACGACCAGGTAGTGAGTCATAAATCGTCTCTCGTCCATTTATTGCGAATGCGGTGACAGCGAGCGCGCTTGGCGGGCATGACGCCCTGCTCCGGGCTCTCTCCTGCCCTCGTGCATCCATACGTTTTGTGGCGGATGGTAACACGGCTTCTCCCTTGCCTCCCTTGTTTTTCAAAAGGGGCAGCTTTACCATTACGCCCCTGAAAATCGGGAGAAATATCCATGTTACGCGGTAGTATTGTTGCGCTCGTTACCCCCATGCTGGCCTCGGGTGACATCGATTGGACCAGTCTGGCGGCCCTGGTGGAGTATCATGTCGGTGCCGGCACCAGTGCCATAGTCGCGGTGGGCACCACGGGAGAGTCGGTCACCCTGAGCGAGCAGGAACATATCGCCGTCGTGGAAAAAACCGTCGAGTTCGCCGCCGGTCGCATTCCGGTCATCGCAGGTTGCGGCTCCAACAGCACTGCCCACGCCATCGACCTCTCCCGGCGTTTTGCCCAAACCGGCGTGGTGGCGGGCCTCTCGGTGACCCCTTATTACAACAAACCCACCCAGGAAGGTCTCTATCGTCACTATTGTGCGATCGCCGAGGCTAGTGGTCTGCCTCAAATTCTCTATAATGTGCCCGGTCGCACCTGTTGCGATCTCAAACCGGAGACCGTGGCTCGTCTGGCCAAGGTTCCCGGCATTATCGGTTTGAAAGAGGCGACGGGTGATTTGAGCCGCACCCCGCTGCTGCGCGAGTTGTGCGGGCCGGATTTCGCGCTTTATAGTGGCGATGATGCCAGCGGATGTGATTTTATGCTGCAAGGGGGCGATGGCGTCATTTCGGTCACCACCAATATTGCGGCGCCCCAGATGGCCGACATGTGTCGTGCTGCGCTGGCCGGTGATGCCGGGCAGGCTCATGACATCAACAATCGATTGATGCCGTTGCATCAGACTCTGTTCTGCGAACCGAGTCCCATCCCGGTGAAGTGGGCCTGTGCCCGACTGGGATTGATGGCGACGGCGACCTTGCGCCTGCCGCTGACCGACCTCACCCCCGAGGGGGAACAGGCGATGGCGCGAGCACTGACGACTGCGGAGTTGATGGCGAGTGTTTAAAGCAAATGGAAAGGGAAATGCAGTGCGCCTGGTGCTGAGTGTCGCGACTGTTGCCGTATTGGCAGCCTGTAGCTCACCCCAGGATCGCAAGATGGCCAACCGTGGCTTCGAGTATGAAGAGAGCCGCCTCGAAGGTCGCGCCTTCCTCGTGCCCGCCGGGTTGAGTACCCCCGCCTTTAACAGTAATTTCGACATTCCGGCCCTGCCGGAGAGCAGCCGCGAAGGTGCCATCGGCGCCAAGGTGGACGTGCGTCCGCCAGCCCAGCTGCTGACGGTGGTCCCTGGCAGTCAGGTGGTGGCCAAGGCCAGCGAGCCTACACTGGCCTTCTATGCCCTGAGCACCAGCCAGAGCGTGGAGCGCGATACCTGGGCCTTCCTGATGAACTTCCTGGCCCAGCACAAGGTCACCACAGAGAAGCTGGATCAGCAGGCCGGCGTGTTGCAGACCGGCTGGTTTGACAACTCCGCAGCCCTCGATGGCTGGGCGGAGGAGGACGAAGACTTCCGCATCCGTCAACGCTACCAGTTCACCCTCAGCAACGACCTGCAGCGTCACGCCGTCAACATGTCGGTACGGGTGCTGGATCATGAAGAGACCATAGACGGCGAGACCAGCACAGTGCTGACCCCGGCCGATGCCCAGCGTTATGCGACCCGGGCGCTGAACCAGTTCTCCCTCTACTACGACAAGCAGCTCAAGGCCCGCGAACAGCACAAGTCCACCGATGGCATGGGCCTGGAGCTGGGTCTGGACAACAACGAGCTGAGTGCCTGGATCGCCGATGGTTCCTTCGAGCAGGTCTGGCGCCGTCTCAATCAGGTGTTGCCGGCCTACGGTTTCACCATCAAGGACACCCAGCAGTCCCTGGGCTGGATCGACGTCGAGTATGACGAGCCCAATGCCGAGTTCTGGCAGGCCAAGGGGGCCGAGCCGTTCAAGCTGGAGGAAGACCAGTACCGCTTCCAGCTGGGCGAGATGGCCGGAGGCAAGACCTCCATCACCCTGTTCGACAAGGACAAGAAGCCGGTCGCATCCGGTGTCATCTCCCAGATGTATATCAGCCTGTCCGAGGCCTTTGCCAAAGGCGTGGCCGATCAGGCCGCTAAAGCAGAATAGAAACAGGGGCCTGGTGCCCCTGTTTTGTTATGCGGAGTCCGCGCCAAGGGCCCTCTTGGGAGCCTGCCCCGGCAGAGGGGCCTAGCGCTGTTTAGCTGAATGAATCCCTCGTAGACAGGAGCCTGATGCGCCTGTCTTGTCAGTCCCACAACAGGAAGTGTTATTAGCCATGAGTCTTGCAGATCAAGTATTGGCGGTGAATGACGATTTGCCGATCCGTACCGATAAACCTGTCCATTCCGGCAAAGTGCGCAGCGTCTACTGGTTGACCCCCGCAGACAGTGCCCGGCTCATAAGAGAGAAAGGCTATGATGTGCCTGCGGATACGCCGCTCGCCCTCATGGTGATCAGCGACCGCATCTCGGCCTTCGACTGCATCTGGCAGGGTGTGGATGGCTTGAACGGCGTGCCGGGCAAGGGGGCTGCACTCAATGCCATCTCCAGCCACTGGTTCAAGCTGTTCAAGGAGAAGGGACTGGCGGACAGCCACATCCTGGATATCCCGCACCCCTTCGTCTGGATAGTGCAAAAAGCCCGCCCCGTGATGATCGAGGCCATCGCCCGCCAGTACATCACCGGCTCCATGTGGCGTGCCTACAAGGACGGCGAGCGCGAGTTCTGCGGCATCCGTCTGCCGGAAGGGCTCAAGAAGGATCAGAAGCTGCCCGAGATCCTCATCACCCCCTCCACCAAGGGTGTGCTGAAAGGGCTGGATGGCGTGCCGGAAGCGGACGACGTCAACGTCTCCCGTGCCGACATAGAGCGCCACCATCAGGCCTTCGGCTTCCGCTCCCCGGCAGATATAGACAGCTATGAAGCCCTGCTCAAGGAGGGTTTCAACGTCATCAGCGAGGCTCTGGCCGCGCTGGATCAGATCTTCGTCGATACCAAGTTCGAGTTTGGCTATGTCCAGGATGCCGCCGGTCGCGAGAAGCTCATCTACATGGATGAAGTGGGTACCCCCGACAGCTCCCGTATCTGGGACGGCGCCGCCCTGCGCAATGGCGAGATCGTCGAGAAGTCCAAAGAGGGCTTCCGCCAGTGGCTGCTGAACCACTTCCCGGATCCGGACATCCTGCTCAACAAGAACCGCATGCCGGAACGCTTCGCCCTGGCCCGGGACAACAAGTTGCCCACCGAGGTGATGATGGACATCTCCCACACCTACGTGGGGATCGCCGAGAAGGTCATAGGCCACAAGCTGGTGCGCAGTGCCAATCCCAAGCAGGAGATCATCGAGGTGCTGCGCGAGCACTACGGTCTGATCGACTGAGGCTGACCGCCTTTTTTTTGCCGCCGGCGCACAAACGTTTGCTGGTGGTGAAGGCCGCAAGCCGACAAACAGACGGGCCCCATGACGGGGCCCGTTTTTATTGGCGTCTGGCAGTGGGAGAGGGCGGCCTCAGCCATTGACCCTGAAGATCTGGCCGGTCTGTACCCCCAGCACCGACTTCTGGTAAGCCTGCGCCACTTTGGCGGCGGGCACAGGCACGAAGCCCGGGAAGAAGTCTGCGTATTTGCCCATGGACTCCTCCAGCACGGTCGGGCTCACCACGTTGATGCGCAGGCCCCTCGGCAGTTCGCAGGCGGCCCCCTTCACGAAGTGCTCTATGGCGCCGTTGATGGTGGTTGCACTGACCCCCCAGTGGATGGGCTCCTCGCTCAGTATGCCGCTGATGAGGGTGATGGATCCCTTGTCGTTGAGATGGGGAATGGCGGCGCGGGTCAGGTTGATCTGGCCCATCAGCTTGCTTTGGAGCCCCAGCTGCCACTGCTCGTCCGTCATCTCGGTCAGGGCGTTGAAGGCGACGCTGCCGCTGGCGACCACCAGGGCATCGAACCGGCCTATGCCCGCAAACAGGGCGGCGATGGAGGCGCCATCCGTCATGTCGACGGTGGCATCCCCTCGGCTGTGGCCGACCCGGATCACCTCCTGGTCTCTGGCAAGCAACTCGCTGACGGCGGAACCTATGGTGCCGGAGGCACCCACAATCACAATTTTCATCTTGGTCACTCCTGATGGGGATGTGTTGATGATAGCTGGATGAAAAAGGAGAAAAAGCGCTTAAGATGAACCCATTGTTTCCATATTGGAGCTAATGGATGGACATCGCCCATCTGAGCAGTTTCTACGAGGTGGTGCAGCGTGGCAGTTTCTCCGCCGCCGCCGATGCATTGGGGGTGAGCAAGGGGATGCTGAGCCGCCACGTCAGCGCCCTGGAGTCCGCCCTCAATGCGCAACTGCTGCAGCGCACTACCCGTCGCCTCAGCCTGACCGAGGCGGGCAGGACCCTCTATGTGCAGGCGGGCCAGATAGCCGCGCTGGCACGGCAGGCGGAGCAGGACATCCAGGCCCTGACCGAGGAGGACGGCGGCCGCCTGCGCTTCACCTGCCCGGTCAGCACCGGCGATCGCATGGTGAGCGAGCTGCTGGCGCGCTTTGCCGAGATCTGCCCCGGGGTCGAGGTGGAGCTCAACTTCACCAACGCCATGATCGACATGAGCCAGGGGGAGAATGACATCGCCCTGCGCGCCATGGATCAGGTGCCGGACAACCTGGTGGCGCTGCCCCTCGGGCAGTTGAAAGACGTGGTGGTGGCGAGCCCAACTCTGCTGGCCCGGGAGGGGCTCCCCGCCACCCCCTATGAGCTGGGCGGGCGCCCCTGCCTGCTCCAGGGGCACAACCCGGCCTGGGAGCAGTGGCATTTTCGCAAGGCAGGGGAGGAGGCCCACATCCTGGTGCAGGGCAAGGTGCGGGCCAATCACTACAGCACAGTGCTGCAACTGGCCCGCTCGGGCATGGGGTTTGCCAAGTGCCCGCTGATGCTGGTGGAGACGAGTCTGGCCAGGGGCGAGCTGGTGGCGGTGCTGACGGACTGGCAGACGGCCCTGCACCCGCTCCATGTGCTCCATGCCCAGCAGCGCCGGGTACCGCGCAAGATACGGCTGTTCAAGCAGGTGCTGGCCCAGTGGTTTGCCGAGCGGCCCCACTACCTGCTCTGAGCCCGTTATTTTTCTGTCATCTTTGGCTGCTAGCCTGCGCCCATCATAGCGAGCAGAGAGAGACAGGGAATGAAGGGTCATCAGGGTTGGGTTGGGGTCATGTTGCTGTGTGCCGGCTGGTCGTGTGTCAGCTCAGTGCAGGCCGAGGTCAGGGTCGAGGTGCCCGGGGATTTCCAGATCCTGGCGGTGAGCGACGGCAAGGTGCAGGACGAGCAGCATGGGGTGCTGGCCGACGGGGCGCAGCAGTTGCTGGTGCGCTATGAGGGGGTGATCCCGAGTCGCAACAGCAGCGACAACGATCGCCAGATCCGCTCCGAGCCCCAGGTGATCCGCTATGAGGCCCGCGGCCAGTCGGTGCGCCTGCAGGCCGCAGTGCCCACCGACGAGAAAGGCATGGAGCGCTACGCCAAGGCGCCGGTCGTGAGCCTGCTGGCGGGGGATAAGCCCCTGAAGGTGCAGCAGGATGCCCTGGTGGTCAACGGAATGCAGATCGGCATGGACTGGCACGCCAGGTTGATGGAGTACAACCGCGGCACGGGCAAGGCGGTGCTTGCGACCGGCGCCGTGGCGACCACGGCAGCGGCGACGGCGGCCCAGGCCCCTTCAGTCCCTGCCAGCGAGCTGGAGGGGCAGCTGCAGCAGCTCTTCCTGCAGGCGGACCCCGAACTTCGCAAGCGCTTCATCGGTTGGGCCGTGCCCCGGCTTTAAGTTTGCCCCCCGTTGCAGTAACGTGGGCACACTCATCTCCTGACGTGCCCATGTTGACCAGCGAGGCCCCATGTTTGAATTGCATCCCCGCCTGCAGGCGGATACCCAGATACTCGGGGATCTCCCCCTTTGCCGCGTGCTGCTGGCCAAAGACAGCCAGTATCCCTGGCTCATCCTGGTGCCCAGGGTCGCCAGGCTGCGGGAAATCCACCATCTGGCCCCCGCGCAGCAGCAACAGCTGATGCAGGAGTCTTGCGCCGTCGCCACCCTGATGGAAGAGGCGCTGAACCCGGACAAGATCAACGTGGCGGCGCTCGGCAACCTGGTGCCCCAGCTGCACCTGCACCATGTCGCCCGCTTCAGCACGGATGCCGCCTGGCCGGGTCCCATCTGGGGAGCGCACCCCGCGCTTCCCTATCAGGCACAAGATTTGCGACAGCAGGCCGATAACTGGCGAGCCCGGTTGGCCACCCTGGGTGGATTTCAGCCGTTTCTGACTGACAATCTGGTCAAGTGAGAGGCGGCTCGCGGTTTCAGCACCGGGATCACGCAATCTGTTAGCGTATCGGACGCGAGCGTGATGACATGGGCGGTGAGACAGACAAGCCTATTTTTTCGATCAGCAGGAAGGTTCCATGATAGTAACAAGATCCGAGGATGATGCCGTATTGACCACAGAGGACGTGCTGCTGAGCCTGTGCAATTCGGTCACGGGCGTCTTGAGCGCGGCGACCCAGACCCAGGTGCGCTTCTCCGGCATGGTGCAGCGGATCAGCAAGACCTGCCTCAAGCCGGATATCGGCTGTTTCGTGCTGTTTGATGGCGGCTTCTCCGGCTTGGTGGTGATCAACTTCTCCGCCGCCGCGGCCATGGAGCTCTACCAGAGCTACATGCTCAGCATGGGGCTCTCCAAGGAGGATCTCGCCATCTCCCACACCTCTGACGAGGTGAGCAACGTCATGGGCGAGCTGATGAACCAGATCCTCGGCAGCTTCACCGGCAAGGTGGGACGCGAGCTGCAGACCCACATCACCCAGAACCAGCCCAAGATGCTGGCCCTGAACAAGCAGGTCATGTTGAGCGTGGATACCAACCTCGACAATCCCGAGACCCGCAGAGTCACCTTCTTCACTGCCAGCAACAACATCTTCTATCTGGAGCTGGCGATGGACGGCACCGAGTTCATTCGGCTGCACAACGAGGGCAGGGATCAGGAGGAGATTGACCCCGATGCGTTGATCGCCCAGACCAAGCTGGCGGCGACCAAGCCGGCCTCGGCGGTCGCGCCTGCGAGCAACGAGCACGACGATCTGCTGGACTCCCTCGGTATCTGACGCCGTCAGGAAGCGAAAAACAGCGAGGCCACCCCTGGGTGGCCTCGCTGTTTTCGACAGGGTTCGGCTTAGAAGTTGTACAGCAGGCCGGTGCTGAAGCGGGTGGCCTGGGTATCGTAGAAGTCGATGTCGGAGTCGGCGCCGGAATAAGCCGCCGTGAAGGTCGCGGCCAGGGCCTTGACCCCGAACAGATTGTGCCAGAAGAAGGTGCCGTTGATGGCGAACTCGTCTGCATCGGCACGCTGGCCGAACAGGGGATTCGCCTCGTCATACTTGCGCTTGCCGGCATAGAGGTTGCTGACGATGGACCATTGCGGGCCCCGCTTGGCGTAAGTCAGCTGCAACCCTGTGTTGTCGAAGCTCTCGGCACTGCCGTCGAGCCTGGCCTGCTTGTAGAGGATCGCCGGCTCCAGCAACTGGTTGCCGCCGAAGTGGAACTGGTAGGAGAGCGCCATGTCGTGCACCTTGCCGTTGCGATCCAGCATGGCGGCATACTGGGTGCCGTGTGTCTGGTCATACTGCTGACCGCTGCGCTCCTCGTCCAGATCCACTTCCCGGGTGGTGAGGGTGCCGTAGAAGTTGCTGCCCCAGATCTTGTCCCAGGCAAAGCGCACTCCCTTCGACTTCACGTCGGTGGCGCTGCGATCTACCCCGGTGGCGAAGGGATCGCTCCACAGCTCCAACGGCATGGCGTTGAACACCAGGGAGGTGGCCACTATGCCCTTGTCGCCCATCTCCTGGCGGAGGCCCAGCTGCTGGGTGAAGTCGAAGCGCACCGCATCCTGGATCAGGTTGCCGAGGAACACCTGGGTGCGGGTGTCGGCGAAGGTGTAGCGGATGTCGGCGTTGATAAGCGGCGTCAGGCCGCTCTCGTTGTCGGGAGAGCCGAGGTCGTTGATTCGACTGTGGTTGTCATCGCCGGCGTAGAAGTTGGACTCGTAGCTGACGACATTGACCCCGCCGAGCAGGAAACCGGACCAGCCGGACTCTCTGGGGATCTCGCCAAGATCGGCGTGGGCGGCATTGGCGGCTAGCAGACCAAGACTCAACAGGACATGATTGCGCATGGGGTGTGCTCCTGACACAGGGGATGACAAGGGTGGCAGTGCGGCTCGGGATCCTTTGCTGAACCGGAGCTGACTGACTCAGGCGGGAATGCTACCCCAGTCGGAGTGTGACGTTAATCAATAATTTAAGGTGCAAGGGGCAAGAGTTCAGGGCGCCGTACTGGTATTCTGTTTGCGCAATAACGGGGAGAAAACAACGAGATGAAGCAAATCAAATCCTGGGCGCAATACTATGTCGACCTGATGACCAAGCTGGGACTGGTGCGCTTCAGCATGTTCCTGGCGACCGCCATCATAGTGCTGGCGGTCTCCATCCAGATGGGGGTGACCCTGTTTCTGCGCGGCACTGTGGACATAGTCGACCTGGTGCGCTCTGTCTTCTTCGGCCTGCTGGTGACCCCCTGGGCCGTCTATTTCCTCTCCATAGTGGTGGATCAGCTGGAAGACTCCCGCCAGCGGCTGACCCGCATGGTGCGCAAGCTGCAGGACATGCGCGAGCGCGACCTCGAGCTCAACAGCCAGTTGCAGGAGAACATCAGCCGCCTCAATGCCCAGATAGCCGAGACCAACCGGGCCGAGACCCTGCGCCAGCAAGCCATAGAGGATCTGGAGAACGAGGTGTTCCAGCGGGAGAAGGCCCAGCTGCACCTGGGGGAGCGTACCGCCCTGCTGCGCTCCTTCATCGACTGCTCCCCGGATCTGGTCTACTACCGCAACGAGGACGAGCAGTTCTCCGGCTGCAACCGCGCCATGGAGGAGCTCACCGGCAAGGTGGAAGCCGAGCTCATCGGGCTGACCCCGTTCGATGTCTACAAGCAGGAGATAGCCAACAAGGTGGTGGAGACCGACAAGCAGGTCTTTGCCAGCAACGAGCCCCTCACCTATGAGCAGTGGCTGGAGTACCCCGATGGCCGCAAGGCCTACTTCGAGCTGCGCAAGGTGCCCTTCTTCGACAGGTTCGGCAAGCGGCTCGGCCTGCTCGGCTTTGGTCGCGACATCACGGAGCGCAAGCAGTATCAGGACAAGCTGGAGAAGGCGAGCCGGGACAAGACCACCTTCATCTCCACCATCAGCCACGAGCTGCGCACCCCGCTCAACGGCATCGTCGGCCTGAGCCGCATGCTGATGGACACGCCGCTCGATGCCAAGCGGCAGCAGCAGCTCAAGACCATCCACCTGAGTGCGGTGACCCTGGGCAACATCTTCAATGACATCATCGATCTGGACAAACTCGATCGCCGTCGCCTCGAGATAGCGCCTGCCCCCATGGATCTGCCCGCCTTCCTCGACGAACTGGAGATGCTGTCGCGCATCCAGGCGGAGCAGAAGGGGCTCTATCTGCATTTCGACAGGGATGGCGACATGCCGCAGTTCGTGATGGCGGACGGCACCCGGTTGCGTCAGGTGCTGTGGAACCTGGTGGGCAATGCGGTCAAGTTTACCGACGAGGGCGGGGTGACGGTGCGCTGTCTCGCCCACGCCGCCGATGAACCGGGCAAGCTGGCGCTGCACTTCGAGGTGGAAGACACCGGGGTCGGCATTCCGCGCGCCCAGCAGGAGAAGATCTTCGCCATGTACTATCAGGTGCAGGGCAAGAAGCACGCCACCGGCACCGGCATCGGCCTCGCCGTCTCTCGCCAGCTGGTGCAGGCCATGGGCGGTCAGCTCTATGTGGACAGCGATCCGGGGGAAGGCTCCTGCTTCACCGCCGAACTGGAGGTGGATTGTGTCGCGCCGCAGGCGACCCCGCCTGAGCCCGAGATGCCCTCCCTCGACATACTGCTGGTGGAGGATGTGGAGCTCAACGTCACCGTCGCCTGCGCCCTGCTGAACAAGCTCGGCCATCAGGTGCAGGTGGCGCGGGACGGCACCCAGGCGCTGGCCATGGCCAACCCGGATGACTTCGACCTCATATTGCTGGACATCCAGCTGCCGGACATGACCGGCTTCGACGTAGCGGCCCAGCTGCTGGCCCGTTACGGCGACAGCCTGCCCCCCATGGTGGCGCTCACCGCCAACGCCACCGGCGATCGTCAGTACTATCGGGATCACGGCATGCAGGATGTGATCAACAAGCCGCTCGGCTCCAGGGCGGTGCGGGAGGTGATAGGCCACCTGTTCGCGGATCTGGCGGACGACGAGGCCGATGAGCAGGCGGACGCGGGCAACCAGGATGCACTGCTGGATCTGCCCTTCCTCACCGATTACGCCAGCACGGTCGGCAAGCCGGTGCTGCTCTCCAGCGTGGATCTGTTCGAGAAGATGATGCCGGACTACATGGCGGTGCTGGACTCCAACATGATTGCCAAGGATCAGGCCGGTGTGGTGGAGGAGGCGCACAAGATAAAAGGGGCGGCGGGCTCCATCGGCCTGCGCCGCCTGCAGCAGACGGCCCAGCTGATCCAGAGCCCGGATCACCCTGCCTGGTGGGAGAACGTGGAGGACTGGATTGAGACACTGCGCCGTGAATATCCCGGCGACATCGCCCGCTTGCGGCGCTGGTTGTTGTCGTGAACCTGACGGACGTTGCAGGCAAGGAGCCGCACCATGTATGACAGTCTGATTACCCCGGCGCGCATTCACCCCTGGGGCAGCGAGGAGCTGCTGGAGGCGACCGAGCAGGATCGTGCCCGCATAGTACAGGCGGCGCCGGTGCGCCGGTTGCAGCAAAAGACCCAGGTCTTCCCGCTGGATGTGAAGGCCTCGGTGCGCAGCCGCCTCACCCACTCCCTGGAGGTGCAGGAGACGGGTCGCCAGATCAGCAGGCGCATCCTGGCGGCCCTGCCGGCGGGCACCGTCTGCGAAGGGGCCTTCATCAACCTGGTGGAGATGGCCTGCCTGCTCCACGACGTCGGCAACCCGCCGTTCGGCCACTTCGGCGAGCAGGTGATGAGCCAGTGGCTGGCACAGTCGCTGGATGAGCTGTTCGCCAGCGCCCATGAACAACTGCCGAGCCCGCATTGGGCCGAGTTGCGCCAGGACCTGCTGGTGTTTGACGGCAATGCCCAGAGCCTGCGGCTGGTACACAGCCTGCACGAGATGAACCTCACCCTGGGCCAGCTGGCGGCCCTGTGCAAATACCCGCAGCAGCCCCTGCTGCACAGTCCCCAGGGCTATGGCCAGCACCATGGCTGGACCAGCAAGCGCGGCATCTTCTTCAGCGAGCAACCGCTCTACCGCGCCCTCGGCCAGAGTCTGGGGCTGGCGCCGGGATGCCGGCATCCGCTGGTCTACATCATGGAGGCGGCAGACGACATCTCCTACTGCATCGCCGATCTGGAGGACGCGGTGGACAGGCGCATCCTTACCCAGGGGGAGCTGCTGGTGGCGCTGCGCAGTGCCGATGAGGGGGACTACATGGCCACCCTGCTCGAGGAGGCGCTCGCCTCCGGCCGGGGCTTCTTCCCCCATTTTCGCCAGCAGCTGACCCGGGATCTGGTGGCGCTCGCGGCCCACACCTATGTGAGCGATCACGAGGCCATACTGAGCGGGGCCTACCCCAGGGCGCTGCTGCACGGTCAGGCCCCGGCGGCGCAGGTGCTCGACACCCTCAAGCAGGTGGCCCGCGAGCAGGTATTCATGCGCCCCGAGGTCGAGGCACTGGAGCTGGAAGGCTATGCCGCCCTGCGCGGTGTGCTCTCCACCTACGCCTGCCTGCTGGCGCTGCCGGCTGCCCAATTCGAGCGGTTGCTGGCCGGCAACGGCGGGAGCGAGCTCTTCTTCGCCCGGCGGCTGTTCCACCGGTTGTCGGCCCGCCACCTCAAGGCCTACCGGCTGGCGGTGGCTAGCCGGGATCCGCGCTTTGACTATGGCACCGAGCAGGAGTGGTACTACAGGGTGCGGCTGTTGCTCGACTACGTCAGCGGCATGACGGATACCTATGCGCTTGAGGAGTTCAGGCTGTTGTCCGGGATTTGACCGGGGCCGGTTCTGGCCGCATTCCACCCATATGGGTGGGGGAGATATTGCGTAAAATTCGGTGTTTTTTTAGACTGTGGCAACTTGTTCAACTTTCACACGGTAAGGAGACGATCATGCAACATTCCATGTTCAACGTTGCGTTCGATCGCTGCAATGGCAGCGCGAAGACTCGTGCTCTTTATTTACCGCGTGGAGGGAACAGGTAACACCTGCTTTTTCATCACCCGCGGTTGTCCCGCAGGGTGATGCCTCTCTCCGGGAGAACCGCACGTTCAACTGGAGAATATTATGTCTATCGAACTCGCCCTGCTGCGCCGCGTCGAAACCCTGGTTCAAAAACGGATCACCCGGCTGGAACGTCGCGTCAGCTATCTGCATCTCTCTCCCGCCCTGCTCAAAGACATCGGGCTGGAAGGGCACAATGTGCAGGTCGCCCACATCCGTGAGCGGGAGTTTCAAACCGGTTTCCGACTCGGGAATCGAATAACCTGAGGCGAGGGGCTCCGGCCCCCGACTCCTGGATGGCAGGCCTCGGCCTGCCATTTTTCTTTCCTGATGAGCATTGTCTCAATTTTGTTGTCGCACATTTAGCCAGACACATTATGATCCCCCTCCTATCCATACGGGAGTTAACTATGCTTTGCCGCTGCTATCGCCTCATCCTGTTGTGCTGGCTTGCTTGCTGTAGCCAGGGGGCGACGGCGGTCGAGACGCTGCTGCACAAGAGCGCCTTAACGCCCTCCGGGCAGCAATGGCTCTTCACCCACGATGAGCTGGTGGTCGGCATGCCGGCGACGGCCTGGCCCCCCTATATCTATACCGATGGCCGGGGAAACTTCACCGGCCCCCTGGATGCCTTTGCCTCTCAGATTGCCGGCAGCCTGGGTCTCGAGCTGCGTTATCGCACCTATGCCAACAATACGGCGGTCCAGCAGGCGTTGCTGGACGGCAAGATTGACATGGTGATCGGCGTGGCCCCCAGCCCGATCCGCAAGCTGCAGATGCTGTTTACCTCCGAGCTGATGGCGCTGCCCCGCGCCGTCCTGTTGACCGGAGGGCGGGAGAGCCTCTCCCTGGAGGAGGCCTACGGGGTGCGTTGGGTCTGCGTCTTCGGTGTTAGCGCCTGCGATGAGCTGCTGCGCCTTGGCATCTCGAACCTGGTGACGGTGGACAGCCGGGATGAGGCGATCTTCATGCTCAAGGAGGGGAAGGCGGACGCCTATCTGGCCGAGCTGCCCATGTTGAGCCGCCTGCAGGCCATGGCGGGCATGGCGGTCACCACTGTGGACTGGATGAAGGATACCTCCCTCGCCATGGCGGTGGCGCCGGGCAACGAGCCGCTGCAGGAGCTGCTCGAGCGGGCGCTGGATGACATCTCGCCCGGCGAGCGTCGCCGCATCCTGGAGGCGGGGGGCATAGTTGACTATGAGCTGGTGAAGGGCAGCAAGGAGGTCGTTTTCAGCGCGCCGGAGCAGGCGTGGCTGCAGCAGCACCCTGTGCTCAAGTATGGGGTCGCCCCGGATTGGCCCGGGATGAGCGAGATAGATGATAAGGGCCGGCTCAAGGGGCTGGTTGCCGATCTGCTGGCGATGTTGAACCAGCGCGCCGGCCTGCAGTTCACCCTGGTGCAGACCAGGAGCTGGGCCCAGACACTCGAGCTGTTCCAGGCTCGCAAGCTGGATGTCATCCCGGCCATGACCCCGACCATGGAGCGCCAGCAGTTTGCCCGCTTTACGCCCAATTACGTCTCTTTGAATCGGGTGATAGTGGGCAGGCATGGCATGGCGGAGCTGACCAGTCCCAGGGAGTTGAAAGGGTACAGGGTGGGCATGGTGGGGGGCTCGGTGGAGAAATCCCTGCTGAGCGAGGTGGGGGCCGAGCCCGTGACGGTCGCAAGCGATCCCGAGCTGCTGCCGCTTTTGGATCAGCAGAAGGTGGACTATGTGCTGATGAGCATGACTACCCTGGAGCAGTCGTTGCAGCGGGGCTTCAGCGATCGCTATCAGGTAGTCTTCTCCGGCAGCGAGTTGCGGGTTCCCATCGCCATGGCGGCCCACCTGCAGGATCCCATGTTGCAGCAGATCCTGACCAAGGTGCTGCTCTCAATCCCCCCGGAGGAGCTGGTCGCCCTGGAGAAGAAGTGGCTCTCCCTGACCATACATACGGGGTTGGATCCGCACAAGGTGTTGCTCTGGTCCTCCCTGGGCGGGGGGATTTTTCTGCTCTTCCTACTGTTGTTCGTGGGCTGGAACCGAACCCTGCGCCGCCAGATCAGTCAGCGGCGGGAGGCGGAGCGTCGGCTCGAAGAGCAGCTGGTGTTCGTTCAGATGATGCTGGATGCCCTGCCCAACCAGGTGGTGCTGACCAATGAGCGCCATGAAATTGCGATGACCAACCTGGCATATCGACAGATGTTCCTGGGGGGCGAGAACCTGAACGGCTCCTATGAGAGCTTGCTCAAGGACAGGCTGCCTGAGGCCATCCGGGCCAGGGTGATCGAGGAGGATGCCAGGGTCTGGGAGAGCGGCGAGGAGTTCCACGGCCGCGGAGAGATCCAGCTCGCAGACGGAGTCGAGCATCAGATGATCTACACCAAGCGGCTGTTCGTCGGCCCCGACGGCAAGCGGCTCGGGATCCTGACCGTACTGACGGACGTCACCGAACTGAGGCAGGCGCGTTCAGCGGCGCAGGAGGCACAGACCCGGCTGACCCAGATCACCGACAGCATGCCGGGGCTGGTCTATCAGTATCACTGGCTGGGGCCGGGCAACGGCAGCTTCCTCTACACCTCCCAGGGGCTCAAGGAGATGCTGGGATCCGAGGAGACCGACGACAGCCTTCTGGGGCTGACGGGGCAAGCCCTGCATGACTTCGTGACCACGGTGGAGCGCCATGCCCTGACCATGCAGCCGCTGGATCTCGAGGTGGAGATCAAGCGCCAGGGACAAGCGGGCTACCTGCAGATCCGGGGCCACTTCGTGCGACAGGAGGGGCTGGAAGGGGTCATCCTGAACGGGGTGGTGCAGGACATCACCAAGCTCAAGCGCCAGGAGCTGGAGCTGCGTGAGGCCAGACGGGTGGCGGAGGATGCGACCCAGGTGCGCAGCCGGTTCCTCGCCACCATGAGCCACGAGTTGCGCACCCCCATCTCCGGCATGCACGGCATGCTGGAGCTGCTGCAGATGAGCTCCCTCGATGACGACCAGCGTTACATGCTGCGCAACATCTCGACCTCCACCAATCACTTGCTCTATCTGGTGAACGACATCCTGGACTTCTCCAAGATGGAGGCAGGGCAGCTGCAACTCAATCCCCATCCCTGCCGGTTGACCTCTGTCATCTGCGACGTCATCCGGGGTCATGCCACCCTGGCCTATGGCAAGGGGCTCAACGTGACGCTAGGGTGGGGGCCGGAAGTGCCGGATCACGCCAGCATGGACGCGGTGCGGGTGGGTCAGGTGATCTCCAATCTGCTGAACAATGCGGTGAAGTTCACTGAGGCGGGGGAGATTGCCATCCAGGTGGGCTATCAGGACCATAGGCTGACATTGAAGGTGCGGGATACGGGGATCGGCATAGCCCGGGAGAAGCAGGTCAATCTGTTCACCCCCTTCAAGCAGGTGGAGTCCGACATCACCCGGCGTTTCGGCGGCACCGGGCTCGGGCTCGCCATCTGCCATCAGCTGACCCTGAAGATGGGGGGTAGCCTGGTGCTGGAGAGCGAGGCGGGGGTCGGCACCACTGTGACCTTCGCGATTCCCCTGGCCGAGTGCCGGTGGGATGCCCCGCCGTTGGCAGGTCAGAGCTGGTGGTGGTCCGGTGAGGACGAGGTGCTGCAAGCCGTGATGGAGCAACTCGGCGCCACACTTCACCCCCTGACCGCAGATCAGTGGCGTCATCCCCTTGAGGGCTACCTGCTGGCGCAGGAGAGCCGCCTGGAGCAGGTCCTTGGCAGTGGCTGGTTGCAGCATTTGCAGCAATCTTCCCTCAAGGGCATAGTACTCTCCCCCCATGAGGCATTGCGTGGCCGCATGGGCAGTGACGCCTGGTGGCGGATAGGCCAGTCTCCCATCTACCCGGACCTGCTGCTGGAGACCTGTCGCCAGCTGTCGAGCGAGCGGCCGAGCCAGCCGATGCAGATGCAAGGAGAGCGGCTCAGGGGCAGGGTGCTGGTGGCGGACGATCATCCCGTCAACCGCGCGCTGCTGACCCGGCAGCTCGCCATCCTCGGCATAGACCCCGAGGTGGTGGATGATGGGGAGAAGGCGCTGCGCGCCTGGCAGGGGCAGGAGTTCGCCCTGCTGCTCACCGACTGCCACATGCCGGTGATGGATGGCTATACCCTGGCGCGCACCCTGCGGGCGGCCGGTAACGAGGCGCCCATCATAGGTGTCACCGCCGATACCTCGGAGGAGGCCAGCCAGCAGATGCTGGAGGCCGGCATGAACGACATGCTGTTCAAGCCCTACAGCCTGGAAACCCTGCGCCAGACCCTGGCTCGCTGGCTACCGGCGGTCAGCCCGCAACAAGAGACAATGGCGCCCCGGCAAGCAGAGGTTCAGGCACCGGGAATAAGCTGGTTGACCCTGTTTGGTGACGAGGCGGTGGCGCGCAGCATGGGGAGGGAGTATCTGGAGGCCAACCGGCAGGATGGCGAAGACATGATGCTGGCGCTGGCCAGACAGGATACCCAGGCGCTGGTGGAGACGGCGCATCGCATCAAGGGGGCCGCCCGCATGGTCGGGCAGCAGGCCCTGGCGACCGAGGCCGCCCAGCTGGAGGCGGCGGCCAGGTTGAAGCAACTGGACAGACTCGACGAGCTGGGCCAGACGGTACAGGCATTGATGGACTCTATCAGAGGTGAAATGGAGTTATGGCTCGATGAATAGTGCACGGCATGAGTTGGTGATCATGGTGGTGGAGGATCACAACTTCCAGCGCAAGGCCCTGATGCACCAGATCCGCGGGCTTGGCTACGGCAACCTGCTGGAAGCCCAGGACGGAGAGGAGGCGCTGACCCAGTGTCAGCACCATCAGGTCGATATCCTGTTCTGCGATCTGCGGATGCCGGGCATGGATGGCATGGCCCTGCTGCGCCGCCTCTCCCTGGGTGGCTTTCGCGGCGGCATAGTGCTGTGCAGCGCACTGGAAGACGATGTGGTCGACGCCGTGCTGCGCATGAGCCGCGCCTACGGTCTGCAGGTGCTGGGGCGTATCGACAAACCCGCCAGTCATCAGCAGATAGCCCAGTTGATCGGCGCCTGGCAGCCCCAGCAGGCGCGCAGCCAGGAGGAGGACGGCCACAGTCTGAGTCTGGATGAGCTGTACCGGGCCCTGGAGCAGGACCAGCTGCTGCCCTGGTATCAGCCCAAGGTGAGTTTTGAAAACGGTCAGTGGGTCGGCATGGAGGCGCTCGCCCGCTGGCAGCACCCCGAGTATGGGCTCATCTCGCCGGCCCGCTTCATCCCGCTGGCGGAGCACAACGGGCTCATGGATCCGCTGACCGAGGTCATCATCGGCAAGTCACTGCGCGACGGCCACCTGTGGGAGAAGACAGGGCTCTCCCTCAACCTGTCGATGAACCTCTCCACCACCTCGCTTATCGAGGGGGATCTGTGCAATACCCTGCTCAATCACTGCCAGCGCTGGAGCATCAACCCCGAGCTCATCACCCTGGAGGTGACAGAGAGCGCCTTCGTCAAGGATCTCGGCAAGTCGCTGGAGGTGCTGACCCGCTTGCGGATGCACGGCTTCGGCCTCTCCATCGACGACTTCGGCACCGGCTACTCCTCCATGCAGCAGCTCGCCCTGCTGCCGTTCACCGAGCTGAAGCTGGACAGATCCTTCGTCGATCGCTGCTATGAAGATCCCTCCCGCCTCGCCATCATCGAATCCAGTATCGAACTGGCGCGCAAGTTGGGGTTAAAATCGGTGGCAGAGGGGGTCGAGGACGAGGCCACCTGGCTGCTGCTGGCCAGGCTGGGGTGCGATCAATGCCAGGGGTTCTTCTCCGCACGCCCCATGCCACGCGAGGAGTTGCTCGTCTGGCATGACACCTGGCGCGAACGATTGCCCGCATTGATCGGGCGCTAATCAAGGGCAGGATGCCCGCTGCGACACAAGGATGGTCATGAAAATATCAAGCAAGCTGTTGTTGAGTTTCTGTTTTATCAACCTGCTCATCATTCTCTCCTCCGCCCTTGTCTACCATCAGCTCGGCCGGATTGAAGCCTCCCAGGAGGCCTTGCTGGGCCAGGCCCTGCCAGCCCTGCAACGGGACGAGGCGAGCCAGAAGGCCCTGATCGCCACCGTCTCCTCCCTGCGGGCCTACCTCATCCTCGGCAAGGATCCCGCGCAAGGTGCGCGCATCAAGCAGGAGTGGGAGCAGGCCTGGCGAGCCATAGAGCAGCAGGGATTCACGCCCGCCCTGAGCCGCTCCCTCAAGAGCTTCAAGGGGGCGCAGGAGAAGGTGTGGGCCCTGGCCCATACCGAAGAGAACCTGCCGGCCCACACCCTGATGCTGCTGGAAGCCGGTCCCCTGGCGGAGGCTGCCCTCGATCAGCTGCAATCCATTGCCAACGAAGAGGTGGCGACGCCCCAGGAGACGCTGCCCGGCGATCGCCGCCTGCTGCTCAAGCAGGTGGGGGATGCCTACAACGGGCTGGCCAATGCCCTCTCCGCCCTGCGGGACTTCCTCATCTCGGGGGACAAGGAGTATCGCGACAAGTACCAGGACTACTACCAGTTCCATCTGCAGCGGGTGGCCGAGCTGAAACAGCAGCAGGCCAACTTCACCGAGGCGCAGAAGGGGTTGTGGACGCTCTTTGAGGAGATGTCTGCCCCCTTTGCCGAGCTGGTGGGGCAGGTGATCGCCAGACGGCAGGCGCCGGACTGGGATCAGGCCAACCACCTGATGGCCACCGACATTGAACCTGCGTTGACCCAGCTGGCCAGTCAGCTGGCGAGCCAGGTGACCCAGACCAGGGGAGAAGTGGACAAGATAGCCGGCAAGCTGGCCGGTGCCAGTCAGGCCATCCACCGTACTCTGCTGCTGGCGACCACCAGCGTCATCTTGCTCGGCACCCTGGTGGCCCTGCTGTTCAGCCGCCGCCTGACCCGTGACATCGCCAGCCTGGTGAACCGGGCCGGGCAGGTCGCCGATGGCCGCCTGCCGAGGGAGCCCCTGCCGGTGCTGCGCCAGGACGAGCTGGGCGGATTGACCGGCTCCATCAACCGGATGTCGAGCCAGCTACGCCAGCTGGTGGGGGAGATCCAGGGTGCGGTGGCGCAGGTGGAAGGGGCCGGCCGCGAGGTGGGTCAGACCACCAACGCCATAGTGGACGATCTGGCGAGTCAGAATCAGCGGCTGGATACGGTCGCTGCCGCCATAGAGCAGATGTCCGCCAGCACCCGGGACGTGGCGGGCAACATCGCCGACGCGGCCGGCGCGGCGCGTCAGACCGAGCAGCAGGCCAGGCAGGGGGAGCAGGCCCTCGCCCGCATGAGCGCCACCATGGCGCAGATTGCCGCCATGATCACCCAGGCCAATCAGGCGATGACGCTGCTTCGCAGCCAGAGCGAGCAGGTGGGCCGCGTCACCGAGGTGATCGCCACCATAGCCGAGCAGACCAACCTGCTGGCGCTCAATGCCGCCATTGAGGCGGCGCGCGCCGGGGAGCAGGGGCGGGGGTTCGCCGTGGTGGCGGACGAGGTGCGCCAGCTGGCCAGCCGTACCAGCCAGTCGACGGCGGAGATCAACCAGACCATCGCCAGCATACAGCAGCAGACCCGGCAGACGGCCGATACCGTGGGCAGCGGCACCCTGCTGGTGGAGCAGGGCAGGGGCGCCGTGGCCTCGGCCACCGAGACCCTGGCAGCCATGTCGGCGCTGGTGCAGGATCTCTGCGGTCAGCTCGCCGCCATCGCCACCGCGACCGAGCAGCAGTCCAGGGTGGCCCAGGAGGTGGCGGGCACTGTGGAGGAGATCGCCGGGCTCAGCCATCAGTCCAGCGAACACAGCCAGCAGGGGGAGCTGATCGCCGCCAGACTGACCCGGGAGACGGGCCAGCTGACCGCGGCCATCAGCCGCTTCGAGCTGGGTGCCTGAGTCAGGCTGAGGTGACAAAAAAGCGGGGCAGGCCTATGGGCCTGCCCCGCTTTTTTCAGTCCAGACGCTGGATGG
>NZ_JBFODK010000025.1:0-16746 GCF_040908275.1 Aeromonas sp. R4-3 | reverse complement strand
GGTCAGCCTCTCGACTTGCCGCTGCGAGAGGACTTGCCGGGTCGCTTTTTTACGATGGAGACGCCGTAGTCATTCTTCAGTACATCGACGACGGCCTCAAAGAACTGGGCTTTCTGGCTCATCAGCGCCAGCTGCTGCTCGAGCTCCTTGATGCGCTGTTCGGGCGTCTGGTTGTCGGGGTCTGGCATGGTGATGCTCCTGCCGGCGCGCACAGAAGCCCCCTGGCTCCAGTCCTGCCGACCATGTTTACGCAACCATACCAGAACGGTGGAGCGACCCTGAATGCCATAACGGGCCTGAGCCTGTTTGTAGGTGAGCTCGCCTTTTTCAATCTGCTCGACCACGGCTAATTTAAAAGTCAGCGAGTAATCGCGCTGTGTCCGTTTCACACCTTGTCCCATCGGGCTCTCCATTTATGTGGGGAAAGGTGTAAACCATATTCAGGACGGGACACGGAATAGAAAAAGGCCGCAATTGCGGCCTTTTTGGTTTTCTCTGTCACTCGAGTCAGATGTCGGCCAGTTGCAGGGCCTGACGATAGTATTCGTTGGCCTTGTTGGTGAGACGGCGCTTGTCCATCACCTGGCCGAGGGCATGGTAGAGGGCGGCATCCGGGCTCTTCGCCACTTCCTGCTCCAGCAGGCGCTGGGCTTCGTCCAGCTGGCCGGCCAGCAGGTAGATTCGGGCCAGTGCCGCCTCGGCGCCCGGCTGATCCTGGATCTTCTTGAGCAGGGTCAGCATGGGCTGATAGTCATCCAGCCTGAGCTTGGGCAGGCGGGCGAACAGCTCGGGGGAGGGATCCTTGCGCAGGGCCTCCAGCCAGAGGTCGGCCGCCTCGCTGTCGGCACCGAGCCGGCGCAGACGATCCCCGTAGCTGGCCAGCAGTGCGGGATCCTGACGCAGCTTGCGGGGCAGCGCCTGCCACACCGGGCGCAGGGTCTCGAGGGCACCGCTGGCGGCCTCGAGACGGCCGGTCCAGGCCTGGTGCAGCAGCGCCTCTTCCTGCACCGACGTCAACTTGCCCACCTTGCGCAGGGCCGGGGCCAGATCGATCAGGGCCGCCCAGTCCTCCCGGGCCAGATAGACCTGGCGCAGTTGATCCAGCACCATGGGGTGGCGCGGGTGCAGGGCGTAGACGGACTCTAGCCGGCCGAGGGCGCTGTCGTACTGGCCCTGCTCTATCTGCAGTTGGGTCTGGATCAGGGTCAATGCCAGCTCGGCCTTGGGGTTCTCCTCCTGCGCTTTTTGCAGGTAGTGATCCCGGCGCACGTCATCGCCCCTGGCCTGGGCCACCTTGGCGGCACTCAGGTAGTTGAGCAGCGGGGTGTCGCTGTTGTCGGCCCCCTTGATCAGCAGCTTCTCGGCCTGGTTGTAGTGCCCCTCGGCCATGGCCAGGGTGGCATTCACGGTTTGCAGGTTCGCCTTGCGGCGACGGCGCGAGCCGAACCAGCCCTGGGTCTTGCGGCGCAGGCCGAAGACCCGGCCCAGCACCCACTCGACGATGAGCAGGGCGCCGTAGAAGAGCACAGCCAGGATCACGGCGCTGGTGACCGAAGACTCCACCGTGTAGTTGCCGAGCGAGATGAGCACATAGCCCTTGTTGCCGGACGCTTCGGGGCCGAAGATCAGGCCCGCGACCATCACGGCCACCACGACGATCAGACGAATCATGGTCTCCTCCTCAGTTGCCGGCCAGGATGCGTTGCAGGCGCTCGGTCAGCACCTGTTCCAGCATGGACTGGGTCTTGAACTGATCCGGGTAGTCAAACTGGATCTGCTCGCCTTTGAGCTTGTCGAGCTCGGACTGCATGTATTGGGTGGCGCTGTTGTCGACGTCGAAGTACTGGGTCAGCCAGCGCTGGGCCTTCTCCAGGCTGTCGGTATAGAGCGCCTGCTGCTCGCGATAGACGGCGAGCTGGGCCTGCAACAGCTTGGTCTTGAGGTTCTCGCGCAGGAAGATCTCCTGCTGCGGGGAGAGCAGGGCCTCCACGGCCCCGTCGCGGCGACGTATGGTGATGAAGTTCTCGGTGAACTTGACCCAGTTCTTCTTGAGATTGCTCTCCCACTCGTCCGGATTGGCACTGACTGCCTGATCCGGTTCGGCCTTGGCTTCCGGCATGCTCACGGTGGAAAGGGGCAGCAGCTCTATCTGGTCGGAGAGCGCGGCCAGCTTGAGGGTCAGCCCCTCGCGATCGACCCGCGGCATCCCCTTGAGCTTGGCTATGTCTTCCGCCAGCGCCTTGCGAATGGGCATCAGGCTGGGATCGTTGAGGGCCTTGATCCGCTCGTCGGCGTTGCCAAGCAGGGTGATGGCGGAGACGATATCATGCTCGAGCCACAGCTTGCGGCCCGCCATGCGCACCAGGTATTCGGATTCTGCCAGCATCCAGTCGTTGGGGCGCTTGTCGTCGAGATCCAGCACCTTGTGCTGCAGGGCGTCCAGCGCCTCCTGCAGCTGTTGCTGGCTCTTGCCGAGGGCGCTGAACTGTTCGGCATCCTTGCTGTTGTTCTGATCCAGCTTGCCCATGGCCTCGGCCAGTTGCAGCTTGAGGGCGCCGAGTTCGGCCTGCTGGGCGACGGCATTCTGGTGGCCGTGCAGATAGAGGCCGCCGGTCAGCCCCAGGGCCAGCAGTATGGCAACGCCACCGAGGACGACGCCGGCGCCGCCCTTCTTGTTGCCGACGGCCTTGTTCTCGGGCTTGTTGTTGCCGGCCGCGGGGGCCGCAGCACTCGGCTGGACTTCTTGCTGTTCAGTCATTCCATCTTCCTCAGTTCCAGGGCGGCCACCAGAGCCTGGTTGGATGCACCTTGGGCAATCACGATACGGGTAAAACCAGCTCCCTCGGCCATCTCGGCCACCCGGGGACTGGGCACCACCAGCAGGCGGTCATAAAGCCAGGGTCGCTGCGGGCCGGGCACCAGTGCCAGCAACCGCTGCAGGAGTTCACCACTGGTGATGAGCAGGCTGTCGAGGCCGGCTGCCTGCCAGTGGCGGGTCAATGGGTCCCCGTCGAGCTCGGGGTAGTGGCGCTCATAGGTGGCACAATAGTGCACCAGTGCGCCGCGTGAGGCCAGCGTCCGGGCGATGAGATCCCGCCCGTCGTTGCCGCGCAGGATCAGCACCCGCTTGCCGCTCACCTGTTGCAGGGCGGGCAGGGCCAGCAGCCCTTCGCTACGTGGATCGTCAGGGCAGCTCGCCTCTATACCGACTTCGCTGAAGGCATCCGCGCTGGCCTGACCGACCGCAAAGTAGTCAATATGTGGCCAGGTCAGACCAGTTTGCAACAGAAAATGATGAGCAAATTTAACGGCATGGGCGCTGACGGCGATGACGATGTCCGTTTGGGGCAGCCATTCGGGCAGGCGGGGGAGTTCACTGCCCGGCCGGGTTTCCAGCAGCGGGCAGCACAGCGGTGCATGGCCCTGCTGGCGCAGCAACTGCACCAGCAGGGCGGCCTGGGCGGCCGGGCGCACCACCAGGGGGACCATCAGGTGGCGCTCCGGGGTGGTGACCATGAGCCGGCCAGGCCCGCACTCATGCCCGGTAGACCTCGGCCAGAATTGCGTCGGCGCCGGCGGCCAGCAGACGCTGGGCCAGGGTGTGGCCCAGCGCCTCGCCGTCCGCCAGGGGGCCGCGGATCTCGTCCCGGATCACCTGGGTGCCATCCGGGCTTCCCACCAGGCCGCGCAGCCAGACCTCGTTCCCCTGCACCAGGGCATAGGCACCGATAGGCACCTGACAACCCCCTTGCAGGGCGCGGTTCATGGCGCGCTCTGTCAGCACCCGGATCCGGGTCTCGGCGTGCTCCAGCGGTGCCAGCAGGGCGTGCAGCTCGTGGTCGTCCTGGCGGCACTCGATACCGACCGCCCCCTGACCGTTGGCGGGCAGGCTCTGCTCCGGCTCGATGAAGGCGGTGATGCGATGGGCCATCTCCAGCCGTTTCAGGCCGGCGGCGGCGAGTATGATGGCGTCGTACTCACCGGCATCCAGCTTGGCGAGGCGGGTGTTGACGTTGCCGCGCAGGTCGCGGATCACCAGATCCGGGCGGGCGGCTCTCAGCTGGCACTGACGGCGCAGGCTGGAGGTGCCGACCACGGCCCCCTGGGGCAGCTCGTCTATCTGCTGGAAACGGTTGGAAACGAAGGCATCGCGCGGGTCTTCGCGCTCGCAGATGGTGTGCAGGCCCAGCCCTTCCGGGAACTCCACCGGCACGTCCTTCATGGAGTGGACGGCGATGTCGGCCCGCCCTTCCAGCATGGCAGTCTCCAGCTCCTTGACGAAGAGTCCCTTGCCGCCGACCTTGGCCAGCGGTGTATCCAGGATCTTGTCACCTTGGGTGCTCATGGGGACAAGTTCGACTCGCAGATCGGGATAGAGGGCTTCCAGCCGATCTTTTACAAAGTTGGCCTGCCACAGGGCCAGTGGGCTCTTGCGAGTGGCAATTCTCAGGGTTCGGGCTGCCATATCAATCAGTTGTTTCATCTTTAGTGAGGAAAACGATCTTACCACCCTTTGCAGGGGCTTTCATGGCGCAGCCAGCAAAAGCGGGGCCAAGCTCAAAAAGGGTCGCTGAAATTAATTTTCATTCGCTCATTATATGATGGCAACTAATTGAAAATATTATTTTTTATTGCTTTCCACTGATACCGTTACGGGGCGTGCCAGAAATAATCCGGTGATTGTGTGCGGGCTTGTTTACCACTGCTGTTTGCATTGTTAACATGATCACACTTTTTTGACGTCTCCCCGTTTTGGTGCGTCATTTTTCTTCCCCATAGGTAGGGCATTGCTGGTAAAACTCGACACGCTGGTGGCGCGCTACGACGAGCTGAATCGTCTCAAGACGCAACGAGCGTTGGATCTCATGAGTCGCTATGGGCAGCAGGTCTTCCAACTGCTGCCTGTCATGCTGCACTTCAATCATCCCCTTCTGCCCGGTTATGTGGCAGGGGACGTGCCTCATGGTATCTGGAGTTTCGTCGCCAACGAGGCTCAACAGGCCTTCATCCAGGATCTGTGTCAGAACGCCAACTGTCAGGGCGGCCTCAGCACCCACGACAAGTCGATCCAGGGCCTCTACTCCATGGGCAGCACCTCCTCCATCGGCCAGTGCTGCCACTCGGATCTCGACATCTGGGTCTGTCACGTGGCCGGCTTGTCCCAGGAACGCCTCGCCCTGCTGGAGCAGAAGTGCCAGCACCTCTCCCTCTGGGCCGAGCAGCGCGGGGTCGATCTCAACTTCTTCCTGATCCCCGAAGACAAGTTCCGCCAGCGCAACGATGCCCAGATGCAGGGGGAGAGCTGCGGCAGTGCCCAGCACCTGCTGCTGCTCGACGAGTTCTACCGCAGCGCCATGCACATCGCGGGCAAGCGGCTGCTCTGGTATCTGGTGCCTGCCGAGTATGACGACCACTACGACGACTACGTCAACGGCCTCTTTGCCCACGGCAAGCTGAGTCAGGATGACTGGCTCGATCTGGGGGGCTTTGACCGCATTCCCGCCGAGGAGTACTTCGGCTCAGCCCTGTGGCAGCTCTACAAGGGCATAGATTCCCCCTACAAGGCGGTGCTCAAGTCGGTGCTGATGGAGGCCTACTCCCACGAGTATCCCAACACCCGGCTGCTGTCGGTGACCAGCCGCGACTGGTTCCAGCACAACGAGGGGATGCACTACCGGCTCGACAACTACTGCCTGATGCTGGACAAGGTGACCAACTACCTGAAATCCATCGGCGACATGCAGCGCCTGGATCTGGTGCGCCGCTGCTTCTATCTCAAGGTGTGTGACGGCCTGAGCCACCCGAAGGAGGAGCACTCCCCGGACTGGCGCCGGGAGCAGATGGCCCAGCTGGTGGCTTACTGGGGCTGGAGCCCGGAGCGGCTGCATCACCTGGATCATCGTCAGGAGTGGAAGGTCGAGGACGTCAAGGTGGCCTACGCCGAGTTGCTGGAGGCCCTGATGCAGAGCTACCGCAACCTCATCCAGTTCGCCCGCCGCAACAACATCAGCGAGTCCATCAACCCGGAAGACATCGGCATACTGTCGCGCAAGCTCTATGCCGCCTTCGAGAGCCTGCCGGGCAAGGTGCAGCGGATCAACCTCAAGATAGCGCCGGATCTCGGCGAGCCGGATCTCAGCCTGGTGCAGGTGCCCCACGGCCGCCTGAATCGCGCCGGCTGGTATCTCTACAAGCACTCTCTGGAGCCCGCCGACATCATAGGTCGGGCGCCGCTCGAATATAACGGCTACATCAGCAAGCTGGTGGCCTGGGCCTACTTCAACGGCCTGCTGACCCCCCAGTCCCGGGTGCACCTGTTCAATCAGGGCTCGGATCTGCACATCGACAACCTGCACCAGTTCTGTCGCGATCTCTCTGGGACCTTCCCGGTCAAGTATCCTCGCGCCACCAACCTGGCCCTGAGCCGCCCCTGCGAGATCCACCAGCTCTCCATCTTCCTCAACCTGGAGACGGACCCGTCCAGCCACTGGGTGGGGCAGGTGATCGAGTTCGACGCCAATGCCGCGGACGTCTTCTCCTTCGGTCGCAACCAGGAGTGTCTGGTGGGATCCGTGGATCTTGTCTATCGCAACTCCTGGAGCGAGATCCGCACCTTGCACTTCCAGGGGGAGGAGGCTGTGGTCGATGCCCTCACCACCATACTCGGCAAGATGCACCAGGATGCCGCCGCCCCCGAGATGATAGAGGTGTTCTGTTACAGCCAGCACTTCCGCTCCCTGGTGCGCACCCGCTTCCAGCAGCTGGTGGCCGAGTGCATAGAGCTGCGTCTGGCCCGTGACAAGCAGCAGCTGGTCAAGACGCTGGCCCTTGGCCGCGAGAAGTACGGCATCTTCTTCGAGCGGCGCGGGGTCTCGGTGAAGAAGCTGGAAAACGCCATCGACTTCTACCGCCACATCTCCCACAACAAGCTGGATCACCTGCCGCTGCGGCTCGACAAGACCCACAGCCAGCACCTGCCCGGCATAGTCGACACCTACGCCAGCGAGGGGCTGGTGCAGTTCTTCTTCGATACCCGGGATGCGGGCACCAACATCTATATCCTGGACGAGGCGAACCGGGTGGAGATCTACCAGCACTTCGCCGGCAACAAGGATGAGCTGGTGCAGGGGGTGAACCGCTTCTACACCTCGGGCCACGAGCGTTTCAGCGATGCGGGCCAGTTCAGCAACTTCAACCTGCCCCAGTATTATGAAATCGTGCAGATGGGCGACAAGCTGGAGGTGATCCCCTACCGCAGCCAGAATCCGCAGCGTGACAATCCGGGGGCGGCGCGGGAAGTAGGGTGATGGACGCGGGGTGATGTGCCGGGCACATCGCCAACGGGATGAAAGCAAACGGCCTGCATGATGCAGGCCGTTGTCGTATCTGTGGTGCTACATCAGGCGCCGAGGCGCGCCAGCAGCCAGTGGCGGATGTCGGCGAGCTGGGGTCGGCAGATCTCGTGGCGCATGGGGTATTCGTGCCACTCCAGGCTGAGGCCCGCCGCCTCCAGCCGGTTCTTGGCATCCCAGCCCATGGAGAGGCTCACCACGTCATCATAGATGCCGTGCATGTAGCAGATGGGCAGGGCGCGGGCGGCCTCGCTCATCTCCTCGACCAGTTGCTCGGGTGCCGCCAGATAGGTGGACATGCAGAGCAGGCCCGCCAGTGGCGCCGGATGGCGCAGGGCGGTGAAGGAGGCGATGACGCCCCCCTGGGAGAAGCCCGCCAGCACTATGTTGCCCGGGGCGAAGCCCTCGGCCACCAGCCGATCCAGCAGGGCGGCGATACGATCGGCGGACTCGCGCACATGGGACTCCACGGCGCGATCCGCCGGGTCGTCGAAGCTCTTGATGTCGTACCAGCCGCGCATCTTGTAGCCCATGTTGATGGTGATGGACCGCTCAGGTGCATCGGGCAGCAGGTGACGGACCGGCAGGGTGGCGGGCAGCGCCAGGGCATCGACCAGGGGGGCGAGCCCGGCGCCCGAATCCCCCAGCCCGTGCAGCCAGATCACCGCATGACGGGCGCCCTGGGGATGCAGATCCATCATGGGAGACTCTGCCATCATGGGAACTGGACGGGCTCGCCCGCCTGGGTGGTGCAGGCTCGGGTCAGCAGGGCCTTGAGCTCGTCGCCGAAGCGGTTGTCGATCCAGCTGTCACCGCGCAGCTCGAAGTGGAAGCCGTTCTCCCGGGTGGCCACCCAGATCTGGTGCAGGGGCTCCTGCTTGTTGATGATGACCTTGGTCTTGTTCTCGAAGCTTAAGGTCAGCACACCGCCTGCTCGCTCGCAGTCGATATCCGGATACCCCTCGTCGATAACGTCTTCCACATACTGGAAAAAGGCGTCGGTCAGGGCGTGATACTCGTGATCCTTCATCGGTTTATCCTGTTGCTTTTAACAATGTGAGTGCGATTATAGAGGGCCAAAAATTTTTTCGCAGCGAACCATTATGATTACCCAGTTCACCAAGTGCCTGTTTGCCGCGTCGCTGTCGTTCGGGTTGGCCGCCTGCGGCCTGACGGGGCCACTCTATATGCCACCGGCCGAGCAGCCCGCCGCCACTGAGCAAGCACCGGCACAGCCCAAGACAGAGAGTACACCGCAAGCCGCCTCGCCTGCGACCGCCACACCGGCCTCCGAGGCCGTGCCGCAATAATCTAGGAAGGAACCGCCCCCTTGGATCACTTTAACTACGACGCCGACGGCCAGCTTCAGGCCGAGCAGCTTCCCCTGCAACAGCTCGCCGAGCAGTACGGTACCCCGCTGTATGTCTACTCCCGCGCCACCCTGGAGCGCCACTGGCACGCCTTCGATCAGGCGGCGGGGGACATTCCCCATCTGATCTGCTACGCGGTCAAGGCCAACTCCAACCTGGCGCTGCTCAACCTGCTTGCCCGTCTGGGCTCGGGCTTTGACATCGTCTCCGGCGGGGAGCTGTCCAGGGTGCTGGCGGCAGGGGGAGATCCGGCCAAGGTGGTCTTCTCCGGCGTCGCCAAGAGCGAGGCCGAGATGCGCCTCGCGCTGGAGAAAGAGATCCTCTGCTTCAACCTGGAGTCGGAAGCCGAGCTGGAGCGCCTGAACCGGGTCGCTGGCAGCATGGGCAAGAAGGCGCGCGTCTCGGTGCGGGTCAATCCCGACATAGACGCCGGCACTCACCCTTATATCTCCACCGGCCTCAAGCAGAACAAGTTCGGCATCCCCATCGAGCAGGCGCCCGCCATCTATCGCAAGGCGGCGGCCATGGCCCACATCGAGATCAAGGGGGTGGATTGCCACATCGGCTCTCAACTCACTGAATTGAATCCCTTTATGGAGGCAGCGGACAAGCTGCTGAAGCTGATCGACGAACTGGCGGCCGAAGGTATCCATATCCATCACCTGGACGTGGGCGGGGGCCTGGGGGTCAACTATGGCGCCGAGCAGCCACCGCACCCGACCGAGTACGCCGAGGCGCTCAAGCAGAAGCTGGCGGGCCGGGATCTGACCCTGCTGTTCGAACCGGGCCGTGCCATAGTCGCCAACGCCGGCGTGCTGCTGACCCGGGTCGAGTTCCTCAAACCCGGCGAGACCCGCAACTTCGCGCTGATCGACGCCGGCATGAACGATCTGCTGCGCCCCTCCCTCTACGGCGCCTGGATGAACATCATAGAGGTGGACAGCCGCACGACCCACGAGAAGGCGCTGTACGACGTGGTCGGCCCCGTGTGTGAAACCGGTGACTTCCTCGGCAAGGAGCGTACCCTGGCGATTGCCGAGGGCTCACTACTGGCGGTGCGTTCCGCCGGGGCCTACGGCTTTACCATGTCGTCCAACTACAACACCCGTCCCCGTGCGGCCGAGGTGCTGGTGGACGGTGACCAGGCCCACCTCATTCGTGAGCGGGAGCAGCTGGCCGACCTCTGGCGAGGCGAGCATCTGCTGCCTTGAGCTATATGGATTTTCAGCGTTCCTCCAGGTGAGAGCGTGATAAACGGTGAGACAGGAACGCGCGATGTTGATTGAATTTTCCAGGATGCATGGGGGGTTGGACAACGACTTCAGGGTGGTTGGCGACTTTCGTTACGGCCTGAACGGCGCAGGGAAAAAAGATGTTGATTGAATTTTCCAAGATGCATGGCCTGGGCAACGACTTCATGGTGGTGGACGGCGTCACCCAGAAGGTGTTTTTCAGCAACGACGTCATCAAGAAGCTGGCGGATCGCCACTTTGGCATCGGCTTCGATCAGCTGCTGCTGGTGGAGCCGCCCTATGATCCCGAGCTCGACTTCCACTATCGCATCTTCAATGCCGATGGCAGCGAGGTGGAGCAGTGCGGCAACGGTGCCCGCTGTTTCGCCCGTTTCGTGCGGCTCAAGGGGCTGATCAACCGGGATCGCATCGCGGTCAGCACGGCCCGAGGCCGCATCACCCTGCAGCTGGAGGGGGAGAATCAGGTCACGGTCAACATGGGGGTGCCCCAGTTCGAACCGGGCAAGATCCCGTTTCGCGCCCAGAAGGCGGAGAAGACCTACCTGTTGCGGGCGCAGGATCACACTGTGATGTGCGGTGCCGTCTCCATGGGCAATCCCCACTGCGTCATCGAGGTGCCCTCGGTGGCCGATGCTCCGGTGGAGACCCTGGGCCCCATCATGGAGCGCCACGAGCGTTTTCCCGAGCGGGTCAACGTCGGCTTCATGGAGATGGTCAGCGCCAGCGAGATCAAGTTGCGGGTGTTCGAGCGCGGGGTGGGGGAGACCCTGGCCTGCGGCACCGGTGCCTGTGCGGCCGTGGTGCTCGGCATCAGCCAGGGCAAGCTCAGGGAGCGGGTCACCGTCACCCTGCCGGGGGGCAAGCTGACCATCGCCTGGAAGGGGCCGGGGCAGCCGGTCTACATGACGGGCCCGGCCGAGCATGTTTTTGATGGCCAGATAGAGCTGTAAGCCAGTGAGCGGGCCAGCCGAGCATATGACGGGCCTGGTCGAGCATGTCTTTGACGGCCAGATAGAGCTGTAAGCCAGTGAGCGGGCCAGCCGAGCATATGACGGGCCCGGCCGAGCATGTCTTTGATGGCCAGATAGAGCTGTAAGCCAGTGAGCGGGCCAGCCGAGCATATGACGGGCCCGGCCGAACACGTGTTCGACGGCCAGATAGAGTGATAGGCATCGAGCGGGGACGTCCTCCGCGCAGCCAAACGGTAATGTCGGGGCCCTGTGCCCCTTTTTCGGATGGATCAACCAAGTTATGAGCGAACTCAAACGGCAGGAATCACTGATGGACGAAGCCACAGTGCTGGAGTACCTGGCCCGTTACCCCGAGTTTTTCCAGCGCCACGGGGCCATGCTGGACAGGATCCGCATTCCCCATGAGCACAAGGGCACCATTTCCCTGGTGGAGCGCCAGCTGGACAGACAGCGCGAGCGCATCGAGCAGCTGGAGCAGGAGATCACCGAACTGATGGGGATCGCCAGCGAGAACGAGCGGATTTTCCGGGTCTATGCGGATCTCTATGGCGAGCTGTATGGCTGCCAGACCCTGTTCGAGCTGAACGCCGTGATGGGCAAGGCCTTCGTGCAGCGGCTGCGGCTGACCGGCCTGCGGCTCTGGCTCAGCCCGAAGAAATTCCAGCTGACTGGCCCCGAGCAGCGTTTCCTTGCGGACGGCAAGCAGCTCGACCAACTGCTGGGCCAGCGGCTGCCCGGGACGGATTACTACTTCGGCCGGCTCAACCAGAGCGAGAAGCAGGCGCTGTTTGGCAGCGACGTGCTGGTCAACTCCGTGGCCCTGATGCGGCTCGGGGATCTCGGCGTGCTGGCCTTCGCCAGCTCGGATCCCAGCCACTTCACCCCCCACAACGACACCCTGCTGCTGGGTCAGCTGGGGCGTCTGCTGCAACTGCGTCTGCCCGAGCTGGTTCGTGGCTAAGGCACCCCTCCCCGCCGCCCCCCTGCCTCCCGCCTTGGCGGGGGAACTCACCGCCTTTATCGAATACCTGAGGGTCGAGCGCCAGCTCAGCCCTCATACCCGCAGCAACTATCAGGCCCATCTGGAGGCCATGGCCGCCGAACTGGTCAGGCTGGGGGTCGATGACTGGGCCCGGCTCGAGGCGAGCCAGGTGCGCAGCCTGGTGACCCGGATGCACAAGGCAGGCCTGGCCCCCCGATCGCTCGCCACCAAGGTCTCTGCCCTGCGCAGTTTCTGCGACTGGCAGGTGCGCCAGGGGCGGCTCCCTGCCAACCCGGCCCGCGGCATAGTGACCCCCAAGCAGGGGCGGCCGCTGCCCAAAAACCTCGACGTGGACGAGATGTACCAGCTGCTCAACATCACCGACGAGCAGGATCCGCTGGCGGTGCGGGATCGCGCCATCATGGAGCTGATGTACTCCTCCGGGCTGCGCCTCGCCGAGCTGGTGGGGCTCAACCTCGCGGACGTGAAGCTCGATGAGCGCCAGCTCAGGGTCACCGGCAAGGGGTCGCGGGAGCGGGTGCTGCCCATGGGCAGGATGGCGGTGGAGTGGCTGCAGAAGTGGCTCAAGGCGCGGCCATTGCTGGCGGGGGACGAGGGGGAGGCGCTGTTCGTCTCCAAGCGCCGACAGCGACTGTCGGCCCGCTCGGTACAGGAGCGGCTCGACGGCTGGGGCAACAAGCAGGCCCTCAATGCCCACGTCCATCCCCACAAGCTGCGCCACAGCTTCGCCACCCACATGCTGGAGTCCTCCGGCGATCTGCGGGCGGTGCAGGAGCTGCTGGGCCACGCCGATCTCTCCACCACCCAGATCTATACCCACCTCGACTTCCAGCATCTGGCCAAGGTGTATGACAGCGCCCACCCCAGGGCCAAACGGGACCCTGCCACCCCGGAAGATGAGTGAGCTTTGCCAGTTATCAAGGGGCCAAGCGGGATCCCGCTACCCCGGAAGATGAGTAAAGGCGGCTGTGCTCGAATGGTTCTGCTCCCTTCTCCCCTAATGGGAGAAGGCTTGGGGATGAGGGGAATGGGTTTGACAACAGGTAACGGGAACAGCCCCATAAAGAGGAATGACCATGCAGTTCTATCGTCGCTGGCAGCCGGTGGCCGCCATCTCGTTTGATCTTGACGACACCCTCTATGACAACGGCCCCGCCATAGCGCGGGCCGAGCAGTGGATGCTGAGCCACCTGCGCAGCGAATACCTGGCCACCGCCATGCTGGACAAGCCGCGCTGGCTCGAGCTCAAGCGCAACCTGCTGCTGGCCCGGCCCGAGCTGGGTCAGGACGTCAGCCTGGCGCGCCAGCACGGCATCCGCGAGGCCATGGTGCAGGGGGGCATGGCCGCCTCCCGGGCGGAGCAGGAGGCAGAGCGGGTGTTCGCCGCCTTTCTCGCCGAGCGCTCGAAGATAGAGGTGAGCGAGGCAACTCACGCCCTGCTGGCTCGCCTGGCGGAACGCTACCCCCTGGCGGTCATCACCAACGGCAACCTGGATCTGGTGCAGGCAGGCCTCGCGGACTACTTCACCCTGGTCTGCAAGGCGGGGGCCGGGGCCAGGATGAAGCCGGCGCCGGACATGTTCGTGCAGGTACAGCAGGCCCTCGGGCTCGCCCCCGGCCAGATACTCCACGTGGGGGATCATCCCGAGACGGACGTGCTGGGGGCCAGGTTGCACGGCTTTCGAGCCGCCTGGCTCAACGAGCGCCAACTGCCCTGGCAGTCGTTGCGGTTGCTGCCGGATGTGGAGCTCGCCACCCTCGACGAGCTGGCCGGGCTGCTGCTCTGATCCACGCCGAGGGGCAGAGAAAGAGATGCGCAGGCGAGGCCATTTATTTATCCTTGGCGCGGACTGACAAGGGAGTGCTGGGCGTGAGTGGAATGAAGAGTGTCATCTGGTTGGCCATCCCCATGGTGCTGGCGGGTTGCGATCTGTTTAGCGACCACTACCGGATGGAGTTCAGGGATGGATCCTGGCGGGATATTGCCATTTCGCCCTTTTCGGATCAGGCCCGCTGGCGTGAAGGGTGCGCCACCGGCGAGATACTGGTGGACATGACCCTGCCCCTGAAGCGGGGCAAGGTGGTCGATGGCCGCGAACAGCTGCTGATCGGCGGCGAGCTGTTCGAGCTGGAGGAGGCACGGCTCTATCGCGGCAACGGCATGGTGCTGGGGCAGGCCCCTGACCATGTCCAGCGGGGCCTCAAGGGGCTGGATGTCTGCCGCACCCTGCGCCCGGATCGCGGGGCCCTGCCCAAGTTGAAGGGCAAGGGGTTCGGCGACTAGCCCGCCCGCTGCCGATACTGGCGACAGGCGTCTCCGAAGGCGCGAAACAGCCTGATGGAGTGGGGATTCTCTTTCGCCTTCCACTCCGGGTGCCACTGCACCGCCAGGAGAAAGAGGGTGGGAGCGTGGCAAAAATAGCCTCGCTCAAGCCACCCTAGACATGGGCCAGCGGCGCTGGATGTCTGTCACACCTTGCGCCCGGATCGCGGGGCCCTGCCCAAGTTGAAGGGCAAGGGATTCGGCGACTAGCCCGCCCGCCGCCGATACTGGCGACAGGCGTCGCCGAAGGCGCTAAACAGCTTGATGGAGTGGGGGTTCTCTTTCGCCTTCCACTCCGGGTGCCACTGCACCGCCAGCAGGAAGGGGGCTGGAGCGTGGCATGAATAGCCTCGATCAAGCCACCCTAGACATGGGCTAGCGGTGCTGGATGTCTGTCACACCTTGCGCCCGGATCGCGGGGCCCTGCCCAAGTTGAAGGGCAAGGGGTTCGGCGACTAGCCCGCCCGCTGCCGATGCTGGCGACAGGCGTCGCCGAAGGCGCTAAACAGCTTGATGGAGTGGGGATTCTCTTTCGCCTTCCACTCAGGGTGCCACTGCACCGCCAGCAGGAAGGGTGAGAGGGCAGGGGCGTGGATCGCCTCGATCAAGCCATCCTCGGCATGGGCTAGCGGGGCCAGCCCCTTGGCCAGTGTCTTGATCCCCTGGCCGTGCAGGGAGTTGACCGGGATCTGCGCCTCCCCCATCAGGTCGGCAAACCAGCTGCCGGGCACCAGGCTCACCTGGTGGCTGTGGCCATACTGCTCCTCCACGGGATCGTCCGCATCCTCCCTGTGATCCGCATAGCCGGGCTCGCAATAGACCTTCTGATGAATATCCCCGCCCAGCGCCACGTTGATCTCCTGCATGCCGCGGCAGATGCCGAGCAGGGGCAGTCCCCGATCGAGGGCGGCGCGCACCAGTGCTATGTCGAACAGATCCCTGTCCCTGTCCTGGGCCTTCTCCGGGGTCAGGTTCTCCTGGCCGTAGAGGGCGGGATCTATGTTGGATCCCGCCCCGCTCAGGTAGACCCCATCGACGAGATCCAGATACTGCTCCAGATCAGCAGTCCCGCAGCAGGTGGGAACCAGCAGGGGCACGCAGCCGCTGAGCTCTACCAGGGGGGTGATGTATTTGTGGGTCATTACCTGGTAGGCGTGGCCGCTGCGGGCCTGGGCCCCCATGGTCATCAACACGACGGGTTTGGAATGGGAACTGGGGTTGGGCATAGGTCACCTTGGCTATCCTTGGCGGTCTCATCCTGCGCCTTGGGAAGGCCCTTGCCGCGTCACTCTCGCAAGGGCATGCCTCAAGGCATGGTCATGGGATCAGGGTCGTGCCACAGTGCCAGAATCGTCGGTCAGCCTGGGCGATGACAGCCTGGATCCCGATCCCAGTCTGCCAAGGCCGTTCAATATGTCAAACGAAATGATGCGTTAATGTTAAATCTCGTGGCGGCTGAGCCAGCTTGAGTCCCTGCATCAGGGGCTTGTGCGGCAGTTGGCGGGCATTTTGGGGAAAGGCGTGGTGGATATATTAAACATTCGGCCCTGATGGCCGGATAGCAGAAGGGGCCCGCAGGCCCCTCGTCGATTCAGGCATTGAGGATGAACTGCTCTATCACCCTGGCCACGCCGTCCTCGTCGTTGCGGGCCGTGGTGTGCTGCGCCAGCGCCTTGATCTCGTCGGTGGCGTTGCCCATGGCGACCCCGAGTCCGGCATATTCGATCATGTGGCGGTCGTTGCCAGCGTCGCCCACCGCGATCACCTGGGAGGCGTCCAGGTCCAGGTGCTCCGCCAGGGCGGCCACGCCGGTGCCCTTGTTGCTTCGCTTGTTCATGAACTCGAGGAAGTAAGGGGAGCTGCGCACCACCGTGTAGCGCTCATAGAGCTCGGCGGGCAACTGGGCGATGGCGCGGGAGAGCTGGGGCTCGGGGTCTATCATCATCACCTTCATGATCTGCTCGTCGTCGGGCAGGGTGGCGAAGTCCACCAGGTTGATCGGCATCTTGATCAGTTGGGACTCGTGCTCTGTGTAGGTGCTGACCCTGGGGCTGATGAGGCCCTGGCGGACGGAGAAGCCGTGGACGTTGACCCCCAGCTCAGAGGCGAGATGGGCGATGGCGCTGGCGTCGCTGCCGGTCAGCAGCTGGCTGCGCAGTATGCGTTGATCCGCAACCTGCTGCACCAGGGCGCCGTTGTAGCAGATGACGTAGTCATCCTGACCGGTGAGGCCGAGTTCGGCCAGATAGGGGGTCATGCCTTCCAGCGGGCGACCCGAGGTCAGCACTACAGTCACGCCCCGGGCGCGGGCGGCCGCGATGGCGGCATGGGTGCGGGGGGTTATTTGACCGTGCGGGTTCAGCAGGGTGCCATCCATATCCAATGCGATCAGCTTGTACATCTTCTCACTACCTGAGTCTGGCCGGCCCGCCCTATGGGGCCAAGGGGAGGCCGAGTGTAGCGAAAATCGCCGC
>NZ_JBFODK010000024.1:0-42324 GCF_040908275.1 Aeromonas sp. R4-3 | reverse complement strand
CAGGCATCTATGATGCCTGGCCCTTTCGTATTGAGCTGCTTGCTTAGCTTGAATGCTTGCTCAGCCGCACCTGGGCCGCTTCGGCCAGCATGGCCAACAGGGTCTCGGTGTCTTCCCACGCAAGATAGACAGGCATCGGTGATGCTCTGGCCGAAGAAGGATGACGCAGCCGTTAACCCTGGCGGGTTTTCTCCAGTCGCACCTGGGCCGCTTCGGCCAGCATGGCCAGCAGGGTTTCTGTGTCTTCCCACGACAGACAGGCATCCGTGATGCTCTGACCGAAGGTGACGGTGCAGCCGTTCTCCACGTCCTGACGCCCTTCCACCAGGAAGCTCTCGGCCATGATGCCGGCGATGCCGGTGCGGCCGCGGCGCAGCTGATCGCAGATATCCTGCGCCACCAGCAGCTGGCGACGGTGATCCTTCATGCTGTTGCCGTGGCTGAAATCCACCACCAGACGCTCGGGCAGGCCGACATCGGCCAGGGCCTCACAGGCCTCGTCTATGCTGGCGGTGTCGTAGTTGGGCCTGTGGCCGCCACGGAGGATCACGTGGCCATAGGGGTTGCCGGCGGTGCGGTAGATGGTCATCTTGCCGTCCTTGTCCGGGGAATAGAAGATGTGGCTGTGGCGGGCGGCGCGCACCGCATCGATGGCGATGCGTGTGTTGCCGTCTGTGCCGTTCTTGAAGCCCACCGGGCAGGAGAGGGCGGAGGCCATCTCGCGGTGCACCTGGGATTCTGTGGTGCGCGCCCCTATGGCGCCCCAGGTGATGAGGTCGCTGATGTACTGGCCGGTCACCATGTCGAGGAATTCGGTGGCGGTGGGCATACCCATCTCGTTGATGTCCACCAGCAGCTGGCGGGCCAGCTTCAACCCTTCATTCACATCGAAACTGCCGTCGAGGCGCGGATCATTGATAAGCCCCTTCCAGCCGACTATGGTGCGCGGCTTCTCGAAGTAGGTGCGCATCACTATGCACAGGCTCTCCTTATATTGCTCGCGCAGGGTGTTGAGGCGCAGGGCGTATTCGCGGGCGGCGGCCGGATCGTGGATGGAGCAGGGGCCGACGATGACCAGCAGGCGCTGATCCTCACCGGCCAGAATGGCTTCTACATCGTGGCGGGCATCCAGCAGATTCTGGGCGACGGTGTCGTTTAACGGGAAGGCGTGCGCCAGCTCGCTCGGAGTGATCAGGGACTCCAGGCGACGGGTGCGCAATTCATCGGTGTGAATGGACATACGACTCTATTCTCGAGTGAATAAGGGGGGCGGGATGCCAAAATGCAAGGGGATAAAATAAAGCAAAACTCCCCCGATGGAAACCTTGGGAGGCTCTGATAGGATGTGAGCCTAAAAGCCATTTCAAATGAGGTAGTTATCGTGGCAAAGCCAGGCGCGACCGGGGTCACCCGCATCATCAACGCAACCGGTTACAGCATGAAGGGTCTCAAATCGGCCTGGATTAACGAGGAGGCCTTCCGTCAGGAGCTGGTGCTTGTCTTGGCTCTGATGCCGCTGGCCGGCTGGCTCGGCGACTCCCTCAACGAGATCCTGCTGCTCATCTGCATCAGCTGGCTGGTGGTGATCGTCGAGGTGCTCAACTCCGCCATAGAGGCGGTGGTGGATCGCATCGGCTCAGAGCATCACGAGCTGTCGGGGCGCGCCAAGGATCTCGGCTCCGCCGCCGTCTTCATCGCCCTTGCCCTCAATGCCCTGGTGTGGGGCGCGCTGATTGGACGCAATCTGCTGGGATGGTGGTAGCTTGCGAGAGCAAGCTTCCTCCTGGCATAAAAAAGCCCGTCATCGAGACGGGCTTTTTGCTGGCCGAGCAACCGGCTCAGGGCATCAGTGCAGGATCCGGGCACGTATGGTGCCGTTGATCTCCTTGAGACGGGAGAGCGCCTTCTCGCTGTGCTCAGTCTCCACGTCGATCACCACATAACCGATCTCGCTGCTGGTCTGCAGGTACTGACCGGCGATGTTGATCCCCTCGTCGGCGAAGATCTGGTTGATCTGGTTCATCACGCCCGGCTGGTTGCGGTGGATGTGCAGCAGGCGGCTGGAGCCCTTGTGGCCCGGCAGTGAGACTTCCGGGAAGTTGACGGCGGAGAGGGTGGAGCCGTTGTCTGAGTATTTGACCAGCTTGTTGGCCACTTCCAGACCGATGTTTTCCTGGGCTTCCTGGGTGGAACCGCCGATATGGGGGGTCAGGATGACGTTGTCCAGGCCGCGCAGCGGGGTCAGGAACTCCTCGTCGTTGGACTTGGGCTCGCTCGGGAAGACGTCGATGGCGGCGCCGGAGAGGTGACCGCTCTTGATGACGTCGGCCAGGGCATCTATGTCCACTACGGTACCGCGGGAGGCGTTGATGAAGATGGCGCCCGGTTTCATCATGCGCAGCTGCTCGGCACCGATGAGATCCTTGGTGGAGGCTGTCTCCGGCACGTGCAGGCTGATGACATCAGACATGTTGAGCAGCTCCACCAGGTTCGGCACCTGGATGGCGTTGCCCAGCGACAGCTTGTTCTCGATGTCGTAGTAGTAGACCTTCATGCCGATCATCTCGGCGATGATGCCAAGCTGGGTGCCGATGTGGCCGTAGCCTATGATGCCGAGCTTCTTGCCGCGGGCTTCCACCGAACGGTTGGCGAGTTTCTCCCAGACGCCGCGATGGCACTTGGCGTTCTTCTCGGGGATGCCGCGCAGCAGCAGCAGTATCTCCCCCAGCACCAGTTCGGCCACGGAGCGGGTGTTGGAGAAGGGGGCGTTGAAGACGGGGATGCCGCGCACGTGGGCGGCATCCAGGGAGACCTGGTTGGTGCCGATGCAGAAGCAGCCGATGGCCACCAGCTTGCCGGCGGCATCCAGCACCTTCTCGGTGATCTGGGTGCGTGAACGCAGGCCCACGAAATGCACGTCACGAATGCGCTCGATCAGCTCCTCTTCCGACAGTGAGGTCTTCAGATACTCAACATTGGTGTATCCGGCTGCCCGAAAGGTCTCTACCGTGTTGGGATGCACTCCCTCCAGCAGCAGTACTTTGATCTTATCCTTGTCCAGCGAAAACTTGGCTGTCATGACGTTCCCTCTATTGTTTGAAAAATGCGTTCAGGCTTGCAGTGTGAAGAAAACCGTAAAGTAGCAAAAACGTTTGGGAGAGGGAATATTTGTGACGAAAGTCAAATTCTTTGAAGTTATCAACGTTTTTTGCAGCCTGTTTGGTGCAACCCATTGAGCCATAAATAGAAACGGCGCCATCAGGCGCCGTTGTCCATTCAGGCTGTGATTATTGGGTCACAACCCCATCCGGAGTACCGATCAGTACCACGTCAGCGCCGCGGTGGGCGAACAGGCCGTTGGTGACCACGCCAACGATGGCGTTGAGCTGCACTTCCAGCCCTTTGGCGTCTGTGATGGCCATGCCCTTGACGTCCAGAATGATGTTGCCGTTGTCGGTCACCACACCCTCACGCCACACCGGGTTGCCACCAAGCTTCCTGATCTCGCGGGCCACGTATTCGCGGGCCATGGGGATCACTTCGACCGGCAGCGGGAATTGGCCCAGCACCTCGACTGTCTTGGTGTTGTCGATGATGCAGATGAACTGGTCGGCCACGGCGGCGACTATCTTCTCGCGGGTCAGGGCGGCGCCGCCCCCCTTGATCATGTCGCGGGTTCCGTTGATCTCGTCGGCACCATCCACGTAGACGGAGAGGGCATCAATGTCGTTGAGATCAAACACCGGGATGCCGAAACCCTTGAGGCGCTCGGTGGAGGCGATGGAGCTCGATACCGCGCCCTTGATCTCGTCCTTCATGGTCGCCAGTGCGTCGATGAAGTGATTGACGGTAGAGCCGGTGCCCACCCCGACTATGGTGCCGGGTACCACGTATTTGAGCGCAGCCCAACCGGCCGCCTTCTTCATTTCATCTTGAGTCATGATGGATCCTTATGGAAAAAGCGGGCGCATTATATCCAAGCATCCTGTCCAGAGCGACCATGGCGGTCACGTTCCGGGGCAAAAAGCCCCAAGATGTAAATCGTTTGCCTGTTTATTGAGCCAAGGGGCGGGGGAAGGGGAACCTGTCCCCCGGCAGCAGGGCAGAGCCTGCTAGGAGAAGCGCCAGCAACGGGCGGGGGTGATGATCTGGGGCAGCGGCACGTCCCACTGCGCCTGGGGTACGGACTCCACCTGCTGGCAGTCGTGGGCGAGCCCCAGCGGTCTTGGGCCGAGCTGGTGTTCGTGCCAGCAGGCCAGGGTGCGATCGTAATAGCCTCCCCCCATGCCGAGCCGGTTGCCCTCGGCATCGAAGGCCACCAGCGGGGTGCAGATAAGATCCAGCATGCTGTGGGGCAGCACCTGCTGCACATCGAGCTCGGGCTCGGCGATGCCATAGCGGTTGCGGGTCATGGGGCTGGTGGCGGTGTAGCGCAAGAAGAGCAGGTGACCCGGGGTGAAGGGGTGCAGCACCGGCAGGTAGACCTCCTTGCGCTGGCTCCAGAGCCAGTGAATGGCGGGCAGGGGATCGAGCTCGCCGTCATTGGCCAGATAGAGGGCGATGCGTCTGGCCGCCTGGATCTCGGGGTGTTCCTGAAAACGAGTGACCAGCTGCTGGGCCGCCGCCTGCTGCTCGGCCTGACTCAGGCTCTTTCTGCGTTGGCGGATGAGTTGGCGCAGGCTCTGCCGCTCGGGTTGGGTATCCGGCATGGGGGCTCCTGTGGTGGGGCTAAAGGGCAGGGTTACCTTAACAAGGGGCCATCGGGATGAAAAGCGGGAAGGGCAAGGTTGGCATCAGGCCGGACACGCTTGCCCGGCCTGATGAAGTTGTTTAGACCTGCGCCGACGGTTCGGCCGCCGCGCGCAGCTGGTGCTTGACGAACACCGCCACTATGGCGGCCAGCCCCAGGTCTCAGTGGTAGAAGCTGATGATCAGGCGACCTGTCGACTATCGGCGCCGCCGCGCACCTGGTGCTTGATAAAGACGGCGATGAGAGCGGCCAGGGCCAGGGCCATGGGGTAGAAGCTCATGCTCACCACGGCCAGGGGGGAGAGGGCGAAGATGGAGCCCAGCAGCAGCGCCTGGGCGCCCCAGGGGATCAAGCCCTGCACCACGCAGGAGAAGATATCCAGCATGGAGGCGGCGCGGCGCGGGGTGACACCGTGATGCTCAGCCAGATCCCGGGCCACCTTGCTGGCGACTATGATGGCCACCGTATTGTTGGCGGTGCAGAGGTTGGTCAGCCCCACTACGCCGGCGATGCCGAGCTCGGCCGCCTTCTCGTTCTGCTCGCCGTCATGATGACGGGTGAAGCGCGCGATGAGGGCGGCGATGCGGGCGCTGATCCAGGCCAGCCCACCCTGACGCTCCATCAGGGCGCCGAGGCCACCGATGAGCATGGAGAGCAGGAAGATCTCCTGCATGCTGGTGAAGCCCTGGTAGATGTCCTTGCTGAACTGGCCGAGGGGATAGCCTCCGATCATGCCAACGCCACCGGCGGCCAGTATGCCAAGACCGAGCACCACGAAGACGTTCATGCCACCGAGTGCCAGCACCAGGATCAGCAGATAAGGCATCACCTTGAGCAGATCCGCGCTGGCGGTGGCGGTGGGGGCATCACCGGTGGAGCCCAGCAGCAGGTAGAGCAGGATCACCAGCACGGCGGCGGGGGTGGCAATCTTGACGTTCTCGCGGAACTTGTCCTTCATCTCGCAGCCCTGGCTGCGGGTCGCGGCTATGGTGGTGTCCGAGATGATGGAGAGGTTATCGCCGAACATGGCGCCGGAGAGAATGGTGCCCGCCATCAGCACGGGATCTATGCCGGTGGCCTGGGCGACGCCGAGGGCCACGGGGGCCACTGCCCCTATGGTGCCCATTGAGGTGCCCATGGCGGTGGCAATGAAGGCGGAGATGAGGAAGAGCCCCGGCAGCAGGAACCAGCCCGGGATCAGGGAGAGGCCGAGGGCGACGGTGGCATCCACCCCGCCGGTGGCCTTGGCCACGGTGGCGAAGGCGCCCGCCAGCAGATAGATGAGGCACATGGCCATGATGTTGCTGTCACCCACCCCCTTGAAGAAGGTCTCAAGGTTCTTGTTGAACCCCTCCTTGCCCAGCATCAGCGCCAGCATGACGGCGGGCAGGGCGGCCACGGGGGCGGGCAGCTGGTAGAAGGCGAACTCGACCCCCTGCAGGGTCAGCCAGGTGCCGGTACCGATGAAGAGAGCAAGAAAGACCAGAAGGGGCAGCAGGGCTCTGGCACTGGGTTGGGTCTGGATCATGTGTTCCTCGAAACTTGAACAATGACCTCCTGTCGCAGCCTGTGTTGGCCCGAGTATGCTCGGACACAGGGTAGGCATCCTGCCGCTATGGGGGGCTTACAGTAGTGAGTCGGGGGCATCCGGTCAAGATAGACGTCCAGATGGATAAGCCTTTTTCTCTTGCGATTCTGATGTGCTGATTTAATCCGTCAATTATTCGGATTTAATAACCATTTGTTGTTGATTTGGCGGCGCTGTGCGAGCAGCCACGGAAGGCTTTTCAAAGCCGGCGCGGGCTGGTAAAACGGTCTCTTTCCATAATAAAGAGATGAGAGGGTGGAGATGGACAATCCGATCCGTGTGGCCGTGATGGGCTGTAATGGTCGTATGGGCAAGGTGCTGCTGGAGGCCATCACCAACGCCGAGGGCGTGGTGGTGGGTGCGGCGCTGGAGCGACCTGGCTCTGCCGTGATAGGCCTGGATGCGGGTGAACTCAATGGCCTGGGCCGACTTGGGGTCATCATCAGCGACAGCCTGGACAAGGTGCGCGATGAGTTTGATCTCATCATCGACTTCACCCGTCCCGAGGTGACCCTGGCCAACCTGGCCTTCGCCCTGGCCCATGGCAAGCAGATGGTGATAGGCACCACCGGCTTTGATGAGGCAGGCAAGGCCGCGCTGCAAGAGGCGGGCAAGCAGATCGGCATCGTCTTCGCGTCCAACTACTCGGTCGGCGTCAACCTGGTGTTCAAGCTGCTGGAGCAGGCCGCCAAAGTGATGGGGGATTACACCGACATCGAGATCATCGAGGGGCACCACAGGCACAAGGTGGATGCACCGTCCGGCACCGCGCTCTCCATGGGGGAAGTGGTGGCCAAGACCCTCGGACGTGACTTGAAAGAGTGCGCCGTCTATGGCCGCGAGGGGATCACCGGCGAGCGGGATCGCAACACCATCGGCTTTGCCACCATTCGTGCCGGGGATCTGGTGGGGGAGCACACCGTCATGTTTGCCGACATCGGCGAGCGGGTGGAGATAAGCCACAAGGCCTCGAGCCGCCTGACCTTTGCCAATGGCGCCGTGCGGGCTGGCAAGTGGCTCGGCCAGCAGGGGGCGGGTCTCTACGACATGCAGGACGTGCTCGACCTCAAATAGGGCACAGTGGGAGCCCGACCAGGGCTCTCCTCTCTACGTTCAGGTTGTCAGACCCCGGCTCGCCGGGGTTTTGTTTATGGTTTTTGTAAAAACAAGCATTAAGCGCCGCTTTTGTGGTGAACTAGCCTAAATAGCCCCCTTCTCATTCCAGTGCCACACTCATGCGACAAAAATGTCATCAGAGGGTAACGGGATTGGGTCTCAATCTCCCCTGTAGTCCGCTTTTTCCACACCCAGCTAAACAGACTAAAAATGCAATCAAAGAAAAACGTTTTCTATTTTTCTCGGTCAGTTTTCTATCGCCAAATGGCGCTTTTTGGCTTTCGTTGTTTGTTTTTTAAATTCATATTCATCTGTTTATTAACGATAAAATATCGATTTTTGTCTGTTGGGTGGCATGGGTGCATGCTTTTGTTTCGGGTTTTGGCTTTTCTTTTGGGGGAGGGGGTTGCAAAGCGCTTTAGTGCATAGATAATGGGTAATGTTGCTTGTTTATTGAATTTAGATGCATTTCAAACGAGAAAAGACGTTGAAATGCGATCGTTTTTAAGTAGAATGCGCCCAATTTGCCAGAAATCTGCCGGGTTTGAGCCCTGTTTCAAACAGCGTTCGGACCCGCAACACCCAGGTAAATTGCTGAATTTAAAGCTAAATAACTGGAGGTTGTCTTGAATCACACTGCATTGCTAGTGCTGGAAGATGGAACTGTGTTCAAAGGCGTGTCGATAGGCGCCGAGGGATGTTCCGTTGGTGAAGTGGTTTTCAATACGTCGATGACGGGCTATCAGGAAATCCTCACCGATCCCTCTTATTCCCGTCAGATAGTCACCCTCACTTACCCCCATATAGGCAACACCGGCACCAACAGCGAAGATGAAGAGTCCAGTCAAATCCACGCGCAGGGATTGATCATCCGGGACCTTCCGATACTTGCCTCCAATTTCCGCAATCAGCAATCCCTCTCCGATTACCTCAAGTCTCACAACATCGTTGGCATCGCCGACATCGACACCCGCAAACTGACCCGCATCCTGCGGGAGAAGGGTGCCCAGGCCGGTTGCATCCTGGCCAGCAAGCAGCTCGATGAAGCCCATGCCCTGAGCCAGGCCCGCGCCTTCCCCGGCCTCAAGGGGATGGATCTGGCCAAGGAAGTGACTGTGTCTGACGCCTACGCCTGGACCGAAGGCAGCTGGCAGCTTGGCAAGGGGCACGTTACCCCGGCGGCCGACGAGCTCAAGTACCACGTGGTGGCTTACGACTTTGGCGTCAAGCGCAACATCTTGCGCATGCTGGTGGACCGTGGCTGCCGTCTGACAGTGGTACCGGCCAAGACCCCGGCCGCCGAGGTGCTGGCGATGAACCCCGATGGCATCTTCCTCTCCAACGGCCCCGGTGACCCCGAGCCGTGCGACTACGCCATCGAAGCCATCAAGACTTTCCTCAACACCAACACGCCGGTATTTGGCATCTGCCTGGGTCACCAGCTGCTGGGTCTGGCCTCCGGCGCCAAGACGGTCAAGATGAAGTTCGGTCACCACGGTGCCAACCACCCGGTGAAAAGCCTGGACGACAACACCGTCATGATCACCGCCCAGAACCACGGGTTTGCGGTGGACGAGAACAGCCTGCCGGAGTGCCTGCGTGCCACTCACGTCTCCCTGTTCGACGGCTCCCTGCAAGGCATACATCGCACCGATCGTCCGGCCTTCAGCTTCCAGGGTCACCCCGAAGCTAGCCCGGGCCCCCACGATTGTGCCGGTCTGTTCGACCACTTTATTGAATTGATTAAGCAGTATCGCGCCTAAGAGGATAAAGAGAGCCATGCCAAAACGTAACGACCTACAGAGCATCCTGATCCTCGGCGCCGGCCCCATCGTCATCGGTCAGGCCTGCGAATTCGACTACTCCGGCGCCCAGGCCTGCAAGGCCCTGCGCGAGGAGGGATACCGCGTCATCCTGGTGAACTCCAACCCGGCCACCATCATGACCGACCCCGAGATGGCGGACGCCACCTACATCGAGCCCATCACCTGGGAAGTGGTACGCGAGATCATCAAGAAAGAGCGTCCGGATGCCGTGCTGCCCACCATGGGCGGCCAGACCGCGCTCAACTGTGCGCTGGATCTGGAGAAGCACGGCGTGCTGGCGGAGTTCGGTGTGGAGATGATTGGTGCCACCGCCGATGCCATCGACAAGGCGGAAGATCGTCGTCGCTTCGACATCGCCATGAAGAGCATTGGCCTGGAGTGCCCCCGTGCCGGCATCGCCCACAACATGGAAGAGGCGTGGAAGGTGCAGCAGATGGTCGGCTTCCCCTGCATCATCCGTCCCTCCTTCACCATGGGCGGCTCGGGTGGCGGCATCGCCTACAACACCGAAGAGTTCGTCGAGATCTGCGAGCGCGGCCTGGATCTCTCCCCGACCAAGGAGCTGCTCATCGATGAGTCCCTGATCGGCTGGAAAGAGTACGAGATGGAAGTGGTGCGGGATCGCAACGACAACTGCATCATCGTCTGCGCCATCGAAAACTTCGACCCCATGGGCATCCACACCGGTGACTCCATCACTGTCGCGCCAGCCCAGACGCTGACCGACAAGGAGTACCAGCTGATGCGCAACGCCTCCATGGCGGTACTGCGCGAGATCGGCGTCGAGACCGGCGGCTCCAACGTCCAGTTCGGCATCAACCCGAAAGATGGCCGCATGGTCATCATAGAGATGAACCCGCGGGTCTCCCGCTCCTCCGCGCTGGCCTCCAAGGCGACCGGTTTCCCCATCGCCAAGATCGCCGCCAAGCTCGCCATAGGTTACACCCTGGACGAGCTGATGAACGACATCACCGGCGGTCGCACCCCGGCCTCCTTCGAGCCGGCCATCGACTACGTGGTCACCAAGATCCCGCGCTTCAACTTCGAGAAGTTTGCCGGTGCCAACGACCGTCTCACCACCCAGATGAAGTCAGTGGGCGAAGTGATGGCCATAGGCCGCAACTTCCAGGAGTCCCTGCACAAGGCGCTGCGCAGCCTCGAGACCGGCAAGACCGGCTTCGACCCCATGGTGGATCTCAATGCCCCCGACTCCCTGACCCGCATCCGCCACGAGCTGCAGGATGCCGGTTGCGACCGTATCTGGTACATCGCCGATGCGTTCCGCGCCGGCCTCTCCATGGACGGCATCTTCAAGCTGACCAAGATTGACCCCTGGTTCCTGGTGCAGATTGAAGAGCTGGTGAAGCTGGAAGAGCAGGTGAAAGAGCGCGGCATGGCCGGCCTGGACGCCGACTTCCTGCGCACCCTGAAGCGCAAGGGCTTCGCCGACGCACGTCTCGCCAAGATCCTCGGCGTGGCCGAGGGCGAGGTGCGCAAGGCCCGTGCCCGCCACAACATCTTCCCGGTCTACAAACGGGTCGATACCTGCGCCGCCGAATTCGCCACCAACACCGCCTACATGTACTCCAGCTATGACGAGGAGTGCGAAGCGGCCCCGACAACTCGCGACAAGATCATGATCATCGGTGGCGGCCCGAACCGTATCGGTCAGGGCATCGAGTTTGACTACTGCTGCGTGCACGCGGCCCTGGCCCTGCGCGAAGACGGTTACGAGACCATCATGGTCAACTGCAACCCGGAAACCGTCTCCACCGATTACGACACCTCCGACCGTCTCTACTTCGAGCCGGTGACCCTGGAAGACGTGCTGGAAATCGTGCGGGTCGAGCAGCCCAAGGGCGTTATCGTCCAGTATGGCGGCCAGACCCCGCTCAAGCTTGCCCGTGCCCTGGAAGCGAACGGCGTGCCTGTCATCGGCACCAGCCCGGATGCCATCGACCGCGCCGAAGACCGCGAGCGTTTCCAGTCCGCCGTCGAGCGCCTCGGCCTCAAGCAGCCGGAAAACGGCACCGTCACCGCGCTGGAGCAGGCGGTGCAGGTAGCCGCCCGCATCACCTACCCCCTGGTGGTTCGCCCCTCCTACGTGCTGGGTGGCCGCGCCATGGAAATCGTCTATGACGAGCAGGATCTGCGCCGCTACTTCGCCGAAGCCGTGAGCGTCTCCAACGAGTCACCAGTACTGCTGGATCGCTTCCTCGACGACGCCACCGAGGTGGACGTGGACGCCATCTGCGACGGCGTGGACGTGGTCATCGGCGGCATCATGGAGCACATCGAGCAGGCCGGTATCCACTCCGGTGACTCCGCCTGCTCCCTGCCGCCCTACACCCTGTCCAAGGCCATCCAGGACGAGATGCGCGAGCAGGTACGGAAATTGGCGCTGGAGCTCGGCGTGGTGGGCTTGATGAACGTCCAGTTCGCGGTCAAGGACAACGAGATTTACCTCATCGAGGTGAACCCCCGTGCCGCCCGTACAGTACCCTTCGTCTCCAAGGCCACAGGTGCGCCGCTGGCCAAGATTGCCGCCCGCGTCATGGCCGGCCAGAGCCTGCAGGATCAAGGTTTCACCACCGAGATCATCCCGCCCTACTACTCGGTCAAAGAGGTGGTGCTGCCCTTTGCCAAGTTCCCGGGTGTCGACCCGCTGCTGGGGCCGGAAATGCGCTCCACCGGCGAGGTGATGGGGGTGGGCAGCAGCTTCGCCGAGGCCTATGCCAAGGCGCAGCTGGGGGCAGGTCACCAGGTGCCGAGCGAGGGTCGTGCCCTGCTCTCGGTGCGCCACGGCGACAAGGAGCGGGTGGTCAACCTGGCTGCCAAGCTGCTGGAGCTGGGTTATGACCTCGACGCCACTCACGGCACCGCCGTGACTCTGGGGGAGGCGAGCATCAACCCGCGTCTGGTGAACAAGGTGCATGAAGGCCGTCCGCACATTCTGGATCGCATCAAGAATGGCGAGTACACCTACATAGTCAACACCGCCGAGGGCCGTCAGGCGATTCAGGATTCCAAGCAGCTGCGCCGCGGCGCCCTGCAGCACAAGGTGGCCTACACCACCACGCTGCACGCGGCCTTCGCCACCTGCATGGCCATCAGCGTCGATGCCACCGCCAACGTGAACTCGGTGCAAGAGCTGCACCACAAGGTCAAGCACCGCTAAGGTGCGCGCAGTCAGGGCCGGTTCTTCCGGCCCTGGATGCAAGCCTGACAACACCCCGCCAGCGATGGCGGGGTGTTTCTTTTGGCGGGGGCGGCGGATCCCGAGCGCATGGGCCCTTCATGCACGAGGTGACGTAAATAGCGAGGCTGAAGGGTGATAAACTCCCTTAAATAGACTAAACGAAATCATAAATTGCCTATTAAATGCCATTGGTAACAATCTTCGCAATCACTCACCCCGAACGCCTCCCTATACTGGTTTCTCATCACATGCGTGAGCAAACAAGGTCGTCCGCACCGGCAAGCATTCAGTGTCAGAGGGTTGCGAGAGGATCAGGGCCGGCGTTATCGCGCCAGCCTGGTCGGCCCCTTCCACCGATAGGGACCAATGGAAACCGGCTGTGGGGTAACCGCCGCACCGCCAGTCAGGGCCAGCGTTATCGCGCTAGCCCGCTCCCCCTCCTTGCCCCCTCTGTTACCTGCCCGGTCGCCTGGCGCCTCAGCATATCTGCCAAGGGAATCTGAATATGAGCTTCGATCATCGCAAATACCGCCCTGCCCCCGTCATCGCTCTGGCGGACCGTCAATGGCCCAACCGGGTGATGACGCGGGCGCCGCTCTGGTGCGCCGTGGACTTGCGGGACGGCAATCAGGCGCTGGTCGAGCCCATGACGGTGGCCCAGAAGCTGCAAATGTGGGCCCTGATGACCCATGTCGGCTTCAAGCACATCGAGGTGGGCTTCCCCGCCGCCTCCCAGCCTGACTTTGACTTCGTGCGCGAACTCATCGAGCGCAATCTCATCCCGGAGGATGTCACCATCCAGGTGCTGGTGCAGGCCCGGGAAGATCTCATCGCCCGTACCTTCGAGGCCCTCAAGGGGGCCAAGCGCGCCATCGTGCATGTCTACAACTCGGTCAACCCGACCCAGCGCAACTATGTGTTCAATACCGGGCGCGAGGGGGTCAAGGGCATCGCCGTGCAGGGGGCGCGCTGGGTGCGGGAATACGCGGCCAGGAACCCCGGCACAGAGTGGAGCTTCCAGTATTCCCCCGAGAGCTTCAGCAGCACAGAGGTGGAGTTCGCGGTGGAGGTGTGTGACGCCGTCATCGACGAGTGGCGCGCTGCCTCCCGTCCCATGATCCTCAACCTCCCTGCCACGGTCGAGGTGAGCACCCCCAACGTGTTTGCGGATCAGGTGGAGTGGTTCTGCCGCCACCTCAAGGCGCGCCCCGAGGTGAGCATCTCCATCCACACCCATAACGACAGGGGCTGCGGGGTGGCCGCCGCCGAGCTGGCGGTGCTGGCGGGGGCCGATCGCATCGAGGGCACCCTGCTCGGCAACGGCGAGCGTACCGGCAACATGGACATAGTCACCATGGCCATGAACCTCTACAGCCAGGGGATAGATCCCGAGCTGAATCTCTCTGACATGGATGCCATAGTGGCGACCGTGGGGGCCTGCACCCAGATTGCCCTGCACCCACGCCACCCCTATGCCGGCGAGTTGGTCTACACGGCGTTTTCCGGCAGCCACCAGGATGCGATTCGCAAGTCCCTGGCGGCCGAAAAGCCCGATGCCTACTGGGATGTGGCCTATCTGCCCATAGATCCTGCCGATCTGGGCCGCAGCTACGAGGCGGTGATCCGCATCAACAGCCAGTCCGGAAAGGGGGGGGTCACCTATCTGCTGGAGCGCGACCTTGGCCTGCAACTGCCGCGCTGGCTGCAGATCGACTTCAGCCGCCGGGTACAGGCGCAGGCGGAGGCGAGCAGCAGCGAAATCAGCCCGGAGCAGATCCGCGCCCTGTTCGAGCAGCACTACCTCGAGCCGCTGCACGGTTATCGCATCGGCCGCTTCCAGCTTGGCCACGACAGCCAGGAGACACTGCGCCTCGAGCTGCAGACCCCGGACGGCAGCCTGCAGCTCTGTGGTGAGGGGGAGGGGGCCATCACGGCCCTGGTCAACGGCTGGGAGCGCCAGACCGGCATGCACATAGACGTGCTCGACTACTCGGAACATGCCCTCTGCGCCGGAACCGAATCCCGCGCCGCCGCCTATGTGTTGCTGAGTGTCGACGGAGTGCGCATGTGCGGGGTGGCCATAGGCCGCGACGTGGTCAACGCCTCCTTGCAGGCGGTGATCAATGGCGCCGCCCAGATCCGCGCCCTGCGCCAGAGTGCATGAGGGGCGGGCGTGTCGAGGGTGAAGCAAGCCCCTTGAAGGACGTCCTCCACACCGCCTGTGCCAGGGGGTAGCCGGCGGCAACAGGGCCGCGCACAGTGGAAAATGGTACCAGGATCCCTTCAGCACTGTGCTGAGGGGATTGTTTTTTATGGAAAAATCGGCTCACAATACGAGCGCCGTGCGGCCAGGATTGGCCTTGCGGTTCATTGGGTGCTGGCGGCCGAGTGCAGCCGCCAGGGATAGAGGCAATGCAGGTTTGGAGCCATAACGATGATGAAGACTCCCCTCAGGTTATCCGTACACCCCGCCAGGTTCTTCTCGCTCTCCCCTGGTCGCCGCCTCGCCCTGCTGAGCCTGCTCTGCCTGTTGCTGCTGACGGGGGGCCTGGATGCCGCCAGCTTCGAGCGCCTGCCCGAACATAACCTCTACACCATCGGCGCCCTGGCCGAGGCCATCAATGTGCTGACCCTGCTGTTCATGTTCTGGGTGGTGCAGTGTGCCCAGATCTCGAACCGGACCTACCTGTTTCTCTGCGCCGGTCTGGGGAGCTGGCTGGTGTCGGGGACCATAGATCTGGTTGACGAGGCCTACTTCCAGCCCTGGTGGCTCTCCACGGTGGAAGACAGCCTGCGCACCCTCGGCATGCTGGCCACGGCCTGGGGCGTGCTGCTGATGGTGCAACAGATGTATGGCGTCCAGACCCGGCTGGCCTCGCTCGCCATGTCCGACGAACTGACGGGTCTCTCCAATCGCCGCGCATTTCGCGCCGTGCTGGAGGCCCATGTGGATCAGGGGACGCCGCTGCTGCTGCTGGATCTCGATCACTTCAAGCAGATCAACGATCGCTATGGCCACGGCATAGGTGACAATGTGCTGCAGGAATTCAGCGCCTTGTTGTGTCAGCACTGCCCGCCGGATGGGGTGGTGGCGCGCCTGGGGGGCGAGGAGTTCGCCATCTGGCTGCCCGGCATGCTGAGCGACAAGGCCCAGGCACTGGCGGAGCAGATAAGAGCCGCCACCGAGGCTCTGGTCGCCTGCGAGGAGATAAGGTTCACCGTGAGCATCGCCGTCGGCATAGGCCAGGCGGGGGAGGCGGTCGAGGCGCTGGTCAAACGCACCGATCTCGCGCTCTACCGGGCCAAACACCTGGGGCGCAACCGAGTCGAGCTGGCGTGATGACGCCAGGGGATGCCGCAGCCCCGGGCCCCGGCCGCTCTGCCGCCTTCAGATTGCCCGCGCCATCCACTACAATGGCCACCTGTTTGCATTCGGGGCCCCTCATCCGGCATGAGGGGCCCGCACTTTATCGGAAGCCCTCATGATCCCCTCTTATCCTTTGTCTTTCTCCCCCTGGCGCCTCTGCGCACTGCTGGCTGCCGCCGTGCTGGCGGGCTGCGCCAGTGAACCTACACCCCCTACTCCTACTGTCGAGGAAGCCGCCGCCATCGCCAAACAACCCAAGGCGATGCAGCCGCGCAAGCCTGCGGACATGAAGAGCCGCATAGTGCGCTTCCTGCCGCGCCAGGTACAAGACAAGCCGGGCTGGGCCAACGACGTGGTGACGGCGCTCAGCACCCAGGGGCTGACGGTGAACGATCACAATGTCTGCTCAGTGCTGGCGGTGGCGGAGCAGGAGGCCACCTATCAGGCCGATCCCGTGGTGCCCGGCCTTGGCAAGATAGCCTGGAAGGAGATCAACGCCCGGGCCGCCAAGCTGCTCATCCCCGAGTTCGTGGTGCGCACCGCCCTCTCCATCAAGTCCCCCACGGGCAAATCCTACGCCGCGCGCATAGATGCCCTTCGCACCGAGCGGGAGATGAGCGAGATCTTCGAGGACATGATAGGGGCCGTGCCCATGGGCAAGCAGCTCTTTGGCAACCTCAATCCGGTGCGCACCGGGGGCCCCATGCAGGTGAGCGTGGCCTTCGCCGAGGCCAACGCCCGCGGCTACCCCTATCCCGTCAAGGAGTCCATCCGCCACGAAGTCTTTACTCGCCGGGGCGGCATCTGGTTTGGCACCAAACACATCTTCGGTTATCCCGCCGACTACCCGGACACCCTCTACCGTTTCGCCGACTTCAATGCAGGCTGGTATGCGAGCCGCAACGCCGCCTTCCAGGCCGCGGTGAGCCGGGTCAGCGGCAAGCCCCTGGCCCTGGACGGGGATCTGGTCCGCTACGACTCCGACCTGCCCGGCAAGACGGAGCTCGCGGTGCACAGCATCGCCAGCCGCGTCAACATGAGCAAGCAGGCCATCCACCAGAGCCTGCTCAAGGGGGATAGTGCCGACTTTGCCCAGACCGACCTCTATCACAGGGTCTTTACCCTGGCCGACAAGCAGGCGGGCAAGCGCCAACCCCGCGCCGTGCTGCCCGGCATCCAGCTGAAAAGCCCCAAAATCACCCGCAACCTCACCACCGCCTGGTTCGCCAAGCGGGTGGATGACAGGGAGCAGGCCTGCGTCAGGAAGATGGCGACCATTCGCTGACAGTCAGAGACAACAAGGGCGGCCAAGTGGCCGCCCTTGTTCATTGTGCTTTGACCACCTGGCTGGTCAGGGTTGGTAGGTGCCAGGTTCCCCCCAGGGCTATCATGCGGCAGCTGCCTGTGGTGCTTTTCTCGCGCTGCACGAAGGTTTTGCCGTCCCAGACCCAGCTTTCGAAAGAAAAACAATCTCCTATCCCTCTTCCTTTATGTGAGGCACTCAGTTCACCCATTCCATAACCATTTGCGTCAGTGTTGATGAGGGTCGCACTGCCGGTATCAAGGTTCGTATCAATCAGAATGAATGCCGAACCGTCGTTGTAAGCGGCGAGCCAGCAGGGTAGCTGGACCAAGGCTCGTTCTTGGTTCAGGGGATAGAGCATGCCACCTTCCGAATCTTCATAGGTTATGGGACAGGTGTCTTTATCGACTTGCTGTTTCAGCCACTTACCTATGCTCTGTTGCTCCAGCTGGGTGAGCGGGCGGGAGAAGTTATCTGCGGTTACGGCGCTGGCGTGGATCACGGGGGCCGCCAAGGCAGGAGGAATGGATGTTGTGGGTAGCGAGCCCTGTTTGGTCAGGGCTGTACTGGTATTGAGACGGCCTTGGAACTCATCCATTTTGAGAAAAATGGCATAGGCACCGGCACCGGATAGCGGTTCCTGGTGCTTGCTCCATTCAAATACCACCTTGCCAGTTCCTTTGATTGCTCGAACTAGCGCTGCAGTTTGTAGCTGACTGAACGGAGTCCGCTCTTTTACGGTGCCGAGTACCTCATCATTGATGCGCAGTGTGATCAAACCATCAGCGGGGACCTCCGGGGTCTGTTCATCAACTTCTGCGATGGCAAGCTCGGCATGCAGTGTGCCCTTGGCGCCAGCCTCTCGGGTGAGTAGAACCGATAGTCCACCCAATTTTGCGCTGTAACCAGCTGCTCGGCATGTGCGCGTGTTGTCGCAGGCCACTTCCCAGTCTTTGTGTTGAAAAGAGATCCCTTCAGTAAATGAGCCGAGTGCAGAGGTCAGCAGTGTTGTGATGAGCATGAAATGGTTCCTGAAGCATGGGAAAGGTCAGGATAGCATTCTGGACGGCTCATATTGAATCTTGTTGTGGGCTAACTTAACTGAGCCGAGGGACATAGCCCTTTGATCCGACTAGAAACTCATCGCCAGCCCGATGGAGTAGCCGCTGGTGTTGTGGCTGAACATATAACGGGCCACCAGCCGGGTGCGTGTGATGAAGATGTCGTACTTGCTGCTGTCGAGCTCGAACCCGAGGCCCAGGGAGTTGAGGCTGTTGAAGCCGAGCAGGCCTCGTTGCTCTCCCAGGTATTCGGTTCTGGCCCCCTCCAGCACATAGCGCAGCGGACGATCCAGCAGGGTCCAGGTGAAGAGCGGAGCCCGGCGACGCAGGTAGAGGCCGAGGTTCTCCGCCTCGGCCTGACCTGTGATGCTGTCGGCGGTGCCGGTGAAACTCTGCAGGTGCTGATAGGAGTAGCGCAGCTCGACATCTATGTCCTGTGGCTTGGAGAAGAGCTCGTAGTCGAGCATCAGGGATCCCCCCAGGCCATACACATTGAGCCGGCCGCCGTCGAGGAAGTCGAGGTTCCTGCCCGTCCTGTGCTGGATCAAGGCGGCGCCGATGCGCAGATCGCTCGCGACTGTGCCCAGGGTGAAGTTGGCGATGGGGCGCAGCACCAGGTTGCCGCCAAAGCGGTCACGGTGCAGGCTGAAGTCCCAGCCGATGCCGCCGGTGGCGCTCAGGCTGTTCCATTTGGTGGGGATGGTGCGGGTCTCGTTGCCGTCGGTGAACACGAACTGGGGATCGTAGCGGCTGTATCCCAGGGTGCCCTCCAGATAGATGGGGAAGCCCTCGCTCATGGTGGCGCCGCCGCCGAGCTGGGTGATGGTCAGGGCCGAGCTTTCGTTGGTGCCACCCCCTATGTCCAGGTTGCTGGCGGTGATGTCCGGCACCACAGTGAAGCTCATCAGGGAGACGACCGCATTGGCCCGCTGCTGAACCAGGGTCCCGTCATTGGCCTGAGCGGCCTGGCTGAAGAGCCCGAGCCCGCTCAGCAGAAGCATGCTTGCATGAAGATAAGAAGAGGGGGGATGCGCCATACCTAGCTCCGTGGACCTCCTCGTCCACTGAGGAGTCCTTACACTGTAACGGTTTTTCTGGCGCCATGGCAGCCCGGCTCAGTGCCAACTGACTATATTCTTTGCGGTTTTGCGGCTAAGGCCCAAGGGGACTCCCGGGGCGAGATCACCTTGTCGCCGACGCACCGGGCTGGCGGGGCCGGATGACGGAGTATCCACATAAATGGCAGACATTAATTTATTGTTCAGTTCCCCGGGTGTATAACGGGCCTCCCGCAGGAGCTTATGGGGGTGGTACCAGGGAGGGGTGGCCAGACCGGGCCTTCGGGCCGTCATGACGGATGCGCATTACGTTGATGGGAGTCATACCAGATGCAGGACATGCTGCTTGCCATATGGCATCAGGACTTTGAGCAATTAATACAACTGCAGGCGGTCGGTCTGCTCGTCACCTGTCTGGTGGTGATCCTCTTTCTCGAATCGAGCTTCGTCTTTTTGCCGCTGCCGGGGGACAGCCTGGTGCTGCTGGCCGGTGGTCTGGTGGGCATGGGAGTGCTCGGGCCCGAAGTGGTGTTCCTCTATCTGCCCCTGGCGGCCGGCGTCGGCAGCGTGATGGCGTATTGGCAGGGCCATGCGCTCCATGGTACCCGCTTCATGGGCCAGGTGGAGCGGGTGATCCCGGAAGGCAGTCTGCCCCGCGCTTCCCGGCTGCTCGAACGCTATGGCTTCTGGGCCATGTTCGTCTCCCGTTTCATCCCCTTCGTCAGGGTGCTGACGCCCATGCTGATGGGGATCTCCCGCCTGAACCTGCTGCGGGTGGCCATGACCAGCTTTGCCAGCGCCTTTCTCTGGGCCCTGGCCCTCAGCATGGTCGGCAAGTTCATGATGGCGACGCCGCTCTTGGCCGATCATCACGAGCTGTTGACCAAGTGCCTGCTGGTGACCTCCTTCGCCCTCTTCGTCATCGCCGTGGCCGCCATCGGCATGCGGCTGCTCAAGCGCTCGACCAAGAGAGCGCGCTAAGCACAGGGATATAGGGGGAGGGGCCTGCCCCCTGTCCCTTGTCCCCAAGCCGCCCGTGTCAGGCGGCTCGCCCCGGTGGCGTAAAAATACAGGCCATTTGAGGCGGAAATCCTGATGCCTATCTGTTACACTTCGCGCCCGCCATTTTCCGGCTCATCTTCTGACGTGATGTCAGACCCAGCCGTCCTTGGCCCCAAGCCTCGCCGAGGCCGTGCCACATGCCGGCCCAGGCCACTTAAGCCAACTACAGCTCAGCTGGAACACAGGAACCCATTATGAGATTTGAATCGTTCGATTTTGCCCCCGAGATTTTGCGTGCCGTCTCAGAGTGCGGTTATCAGGAGATGACCCCTGTGCAGCAGCAGGCGATCCCGACCATACGCCGTGGCAGCGACGTGCTGGCCAGCGCCCAGACCGGGACCGGCAAGACGGCGGCCTTTGCGCTGCCCATACTGCAACGTCTGGTGGATAACCCGGCCCCGGCCCAGCCTTCCAACGCCCGGGTGCTGATCCTGACCCCGACCCGCGAGCTGGCCGCCCAGGTGGCGAGCAACATCAACGACTTCGCCAAGTATCTGGACATCAGCGTGCTGACCCTGGTCGGTGGTGGCAAGCAGGACGTGCAGGCCCGCAAACTCAAGGCCGGTGCGCACATCATAGTGGCTACCCCGGGCCGCCTGCTCGAGCACCTGACCGCCTGCAACCTCAGCCTCTCCGGTGTCGAGACCCTGGTGTTGGACGAAGCGGATCGCATCCTCGACATGGGCTTCAGCGCCGATGTGCAGCAGATCCTGCAGGCTGTGAACAAGACCCGTCAGAACCTGCTCTTCTCCGCCACCTTCTCCGACGCCGTGAAGAAGCTGGCCAACCTGATGCTGGACAGACCGCAGATCATCAGCGTCAACAAGCAGAACTCCACCGCCGACACCGTCAGCCACACCGTCTATCCGGTAGAGCAGAAGCGCAAGCGCGAGCTGCTCTCCGAGCTCATCGGCAAGCAGAACTGGCAACAGGTGCTGGTGTTCGCCAGTACCCGCGAGAGCTGTGATGTGCTGGTGGAAGAGCTGAACCTAGACGGCATCAAGTCCGCCGTGGTCCATGGCGAGAAGGCTCAGGGCAGCCGTCGCCGGGCCCTGCGCGAGTTCATGGAAGGCAAGGTACGGGTGCTGGTCGCCACCGAAGTGGCCGCCCGTGGTCTGGACATCCCGGATCTGCAGTACGTGGTCAACTACGATCTGCCCTTCCTGGCGGAGGATTACGTCCACCGCATCGGCCGCACCGGCCGCGCCGGCAAGAGCGGCATGGCCGTCTCCTTCGTCAGCCGCGAAGAGGAGCGCACCCTGCTCGAGATCGAGGCGCTGATCGGCCAGAAGATCCGCCGCATCATGGTGCCGGGCTACGAGGTGAGCAGCCGTGACGAGCTGATCAAGCAGTTGCAGGAGCGCCGCCGTTTCGGCAAGCGCCCGCAGCGGGAAGACAACGCCGCCGCCCAGGTGATGGCCGAGGCCAAGCTGCAGGGCCAGCGCCTCAAGCGTCTGGCGGCCGCCAAGAAGCCTCGCCAGTCGAAGTAAGCGGACAAGATGATGCAGGGGAGCTTTGGCTCCCGACTCAAGGCGCCGTTGGCGCCTTGATGCTGTTTACCGATCACCCAGAGGACGTGCGATGATCCCGCCAGTCAAGAACCCGCAAGATTACAATCAGGCCCTGCTCGACATGGCCACCCAGAGCCTGGCCGAGCTGGCCCGTACCGCAGAGCAGAAGGCGGGCAAGCGCACCCCGGCGCAAGAGAGCCACTTCCTCTGCACCTGGATGGCGGACTCCCTCAAGGAGAAGCGCTTCTCCCGCCTGGTGATGGAGGACTTGAAAGCCTGGGTGCAGCTGGGTCGCACCCTGGGGGCCGGAGCCGATCTCAAGGGGCTGCTGTCGCGCATCGTCTGCCAGTACGGCCGGGCCATGGCCGAGCCCGGGCAGTTGGGCGCCAGGCTCGCCACCCTGGTCGCCGAGCTGGAAAGCGCGGGTTGGCTGGTGTTTACCGACAGCGAACTGAGCGCCAAACAGCGGCTGCTGAGCCAGGGTCAATCCAGCCTGGTCATCTCGGCCAGCGAGTACCAGGGCCATATCGAGGGGGGAGAGCTGGTGAAGCCTCTTACCCTCTATGTGCGCGGGGATGAAAAACAGCTGGCCGAGGCAGCCTTCAAGCAGGGGCTGCTGCTGAGCCAGGGTGACAAGAAGAGCACCCTGGTCAAGCACCACAAGGCCTACCGGCTGGTGCCGGGCAATGCCCAGCCCGCCCTGGCGCTGCTGGCCGAGGGCTGAGCCTGATCGGGGCCCTGGTGCTCATGCCTCTCTCATTACCCCGGCCCTGTGCCGGGGTTTTTTATGGCTGGCCGTCAGCGGGAATGGCGGCAGGGTGAGCTGACTCTGATCCAGGATCCGCCGCGACCTGTCGTCTGCGCTATGACGCGCCCTGGGGGAGGGGAGACGCCGCGCCGAGCAATCCCACTGCGCGGGCGGCGATAGCCAGATAGTGGGGCGAGCGGGCCTGCTCCCGCCAGCAGCTGTGCACCAGCTTGATCACGTGGTCGTCCAGGCTCTCGATCGCCCGCGGCAACACCTGTGCCCAAGCCAGCCCGGTCGTATCGGGCCAGTGCTGGGCCTGCAGCCCTGGTGCCCCGACTGTGACATAGGCAGCGGCCACCGCCTGCCACATCAGGCTCTGCCAGGCGTCTTTCAGCTCATCCGGCAGGTGACGGGCGACGATGGCGGCGGCCCGGCTGCCGGTCACCAGGTGCAGCACTGTGAAGTTGCGGGTCTGCCAATAGAGGGGCAGGGCGGTTTCGGCCAGCTGCGCCAGCACATCTTCCCCGTCATCAAGGCTTTGCGGCAGCGACTCCGGCCAGTGGGGATCCGCCGCCACCTGGCGCAGGCGGGCGCTGATCCAGTCTCCCTCCCAGCGTGACCCCTCCCAATGGGCCGACAGCCCCGCCAGCAGGCGGGTGACGTCCCGGCTAGGGGCCCCCATTCCGGCAGGCAGGATCAGGGCCTTGCACTGCCAGGCTGCCAGCGCCGCCGCCTGCTCTCCCAAGTGGCCGTTTTCCAGCGCACAGGCGAAACGGATGAGGGGATGAAAGGCGCCTCCCGCCGGGGAGAAGCGCTGCGCCAGCAGCTCCTGGAAGCTGGGCAGCCAGCCCTCTTCGGCAAATCGGGTCAGCAGTTGCTGGTGCAGTGCCACGAAGCGGGTCTCATCCTCTTCGCCCTGGTTGTTCTCCCCGGCGGGCAGGGCTTGAGTGGTCTGCCAGTGGGTAAAGAAGCGCTGCAACTGCCGGGGACTGGCCCCCATCTCGTGCAGGGCGTGCAGCGCCATGGGGCAGTGGTTGGTGGTGCCGCGACCATTGAGGGGGAAGGCCTGGTTGGCATCGAGCAGAGCGTAGAGATGATCCATTAGCGTTTGACTCCTTTTGTCAGGGGAGACAGGATTATGCAAGTTGAAGTTAACTTGAGATCAAGGATGAGATTGGATCGTAAGTGGCTGGCCATAGGCCAGATAGCCAAACGTGCCGGCGTCAACGCCAGCGCCCTGCGCTTCTACGAGCAGAAGGGGCTGATCCAGAGCCTGCGCAGCGAAGGCGGCCGACGTCTCTACCCGCAGGATGCGCTGCGGCGCATCGCCTTTATCCGGGTGGCGCAAGGGATGGGCTTAAGCCTCGAGGAGATAGCCGGGGCCCTCAGCGGGCTGCCCGATGGTCGCACGCCGGATCACCACGACTGGGAGCGGATCGCCTGTCAGTGGCAAACGCTACTGGACAGCCGCATCGCCGCCCTGCAGCTGATAAAGCACAAGCTCACGGCCTGTATCGGCTGTGGCTGCCTGTCGCTGGAGCATTGCGCCCTCTACAACCCGGAGGACAGTGCCGCAGGCCAGGGGTGCGGCCCTCGTTACTTGCTGGGGGATCTGCCCCCCGCCACCGATTGAACCGCGCAGGCCATGGGCAGTGCCGGGGCAGCCTGGATGACTTTCAAGGAGGAAACATGGATCTGGAACAACTCAAACGGGAGCTGGAGCGATTTGGCGAACAGCATGACGAGGCGCAGCCATCCCGGGGCCGCAAGATGCTCAACATCACCCGTGACACCGGCGAACTGCTGGCGCTGCTGGTACAGACGAGGGGCGCTCAGGCGGTGCTTGAGATAGGTACTTCAAACGGTTACTCCACCCTTTGGCTGGCCGAAGCGGTGAAGAGACTGGATGGCCGGGTCACCACCATAGAGCGGGATGAGAAGAAGATCTCTCTGGCAGAGGCCAACTTTCAGCGTGCGGGACTGAGCCCCTGGATCATCCTGCTGGCGGGGGAGGTGGGCAGCCTGTTCCCCAGCCTGCCGACGGCGGGTTATCAGCTCATCTTCCTGGACTCCGATCGCCAGCACTATCAGGGATGGTGGCCTGAAATACTGCGCCTGCTTGCCCCTCGCGGCCTGCTGGTGGTGGACAATGCCATCTCCCATGAGAGCGAGATGCGGGACTGGATGGCGCAGGTGAGGCGCGATCCCGATTTTCTGACCTCGCTGGTGCCGGTGGGCAAGGGGGAGTTTCTGGTGGTGAGACGCTAGGGCGCATCACCGAGAGTCAAGCATAAAAAAACAGCCCCGCAGATGCGGGGCTGTTTGCTTGGGGAGACTTGGATGGCAGCTTACACGGCCAGGTAGTCCATGATCCCTTCGGCGGCCTTGCGGCCCTCGTAGATGGCAGTCACCACCAGATCCGAGCCGCGCACCGCATCGCCACCGGCAAACACCTTGGGATTGCTGGTCTGGAAGGCATGTTCGGCCTTCTCGGGGGCCTTGATGCGATCCCGGCTGTCGAGCTCGATACCGTGATCACGCATCCAGGGCTGGGGGTTGGGCTGGAAGCCAAAGGCCATCACCACCGCATCGGCTGCCAGCACCTGTTCGGAGCCCTCGATCACCACAGGATTGCGACGACCGTTGGCATCGGGCGCACTGAGCTCGGTGCTCACTACCTTGATGCCGCAGGTGCGGCCCTGGGCGTCCAGCTCCACGCCGACCGGCTGGAGGTTGAACATGAATTCCACCCCTTCCTCCTGGGCGTTCTTCACCTCCCGCTTGGAGCCCGGCATGTTCTCGGCATCGCGGCGGTAGGCGCAGATCACCCGATCGGCCCCCTGGCGGATGGCGGTGCGCACGCAGTCCATGGCGGTATCGCCGCCGCCCAGCACCACCACCTGTTTGCCGGCGAAGTCGATGTAATCGGCCTGTGCCTTCTCAAAGCCCAGCAAGCGGTTAGCGTTGGAGATGAGGTAGGGCAGGGCGTCGTAGACTCCCGGCGCCTCTTCGTTGGCAAAGCCGCCCTTCATGTACTTGTAGGTGCCGACCCCGAGGAAGACGGCATCGAACTCGCCCAGGAGGTCGGCGAAGGTGACGTCACGACCCACTTCGGTCTCGAGACGGAACTCCACCCCCATGCCCTCGAAGATCTCGCGACGACGTTGCATCACCTCTTTTTCCAGCTTGAAGGAGGGGATGCCGAAGGTCAGCAGGCCGCCGATCTCCGGATACTTGTCGAACACCACTGGGGTGACGCCATTGCGCGCCAGGACGTCGGCACAGGCGAGGCCGGCGGGGCCGGCGCCGATGACGGCGACCCGCTTGCCGGTCTTCACCACCTTGGAGAGATCCGGGCGCCAGCCCATCTCGAACGCCTTGTCGGTGATGTATTTTTCGATGTTGCCTATGGTCACGGCGCCGAATCTGTCGTTCAGGGTGCAGGCACCCTCACAGAGTCTGTCTTGCGGGCAGACCCGGCCGCACACCTCCGGCAGGCTGTTGGTCTGGTGGGAGAGCTCCACCGCCTCCAGGATGCGCCCCTCGTTGGCCAGTTTCAGCCAGTTGGGGATGTAGTTGTGCACCGGGCACTTCCACTCGCAATAGGGGTTGCCGCAGTCGAGGCAGCGATCCGCCTGCATGCCGACCTGGGCCTGGTTGAAGGGCTCGTAGATCTCCACAAACTGGATCTTGCGGATCTTGAGCGGCTTCTTGGGCGGGTCGACCCGCTGGACATCGATAAACTGGAATACGTTCTGGCTCATAGGGTTCCCTCCTTATTGCGCCTGGATTCTGAGTTCTGCACTAGAGCGGCTGGTGTGGCCAAGCAGGGACTTGACGTCGCTGGACTTGGGCTTGATCAGCCTGAACTTGGGCACATAGGAGTCGAAGTTGGCCAGGATCTCCTCGGCGCGCGAGCTGCCTGTCTCGTTGAGGTGCGCCGTGATGATGCCGCGCAGGTGCTCCTGATGGATGGCAAGATCCGCCACGTCCAACAGTTCCACCAGCTCGGGGTTGGTGCGCTTGGCAAAGTTGCCGCACTCGTCGAGCACGTAGGCAAAGCCGCCTGTCATGCCCGCCGCGAAGTTGACGCCCGTGGTACCGAGTATGGTGACGATGCCGCCTGTCATATATTCACAGCCGTTGTCGCCTATCCCCTCGACCACCGCGAGGGCCCCTGAGTTGCGCACCGCGAAGCGCTCGCCCGCGGTACCTGCGGCGTAGAGCTTGCCGCCGGTGGCGCCATAGAGGCAGGTGTTGCCTATGATGGCCGCCTCATGGGACTTGAAGGCTACGCCGACATGGGGTTTGACCACCAGCTTGCCGCCGGTCATCCCCTTGCCCACGTAGTCGTTGGCGTCACCCGTGAGTATCATCTCGAGGCCGCCCGCGTTCCAGACGCCGAAGCTCTGGCCTGCGGTACCGTTGAAGTGGACCCGCACCGGATCGGCGGCCATGCCCTGGTTGCCGTGACGTTTGACTATCTCGCCGGACAGGCGCGCACCCACAGAGCGGTCGGTGTTGCGGATGTCGTAGCGGAACTCGCCACCGCTCATGTTTTCCACCGCCTCCAGCAGGTCGTCCACCATCTTGAGGTTGAGCGGGCCCTTGTCGAAAGTCGGGTTGTGCTGCTGGCTGAACAGGCTGGAGCCTGCCGGTGCCACCGGGCTTGCCAGAATGCCGGACAAGTCCAGCTTGGCCTGACGGGCGGTGAGGCCGGGCAGGGCCTCCAGCAGATCGGTGCGACCGATGAGGTCGGTGAGCTGGGTGACGCCGAGCTCTGCCATCAGCTCGCGGGTCTCTTCGGCGATGAACTTGAAGTAGTTCATCACCATCTCCGGCAGGCCGGTGAAGTGCTCGCGACGCAGCTTCTCATCCTGGGTGGCGACGCCGGTGGCGCAATTGTTCAGGTGGCAGATACGCAGGTATTTGCAGCCGAGCGCCACCATGGGGCCGGTGCCGAAGCCGAAGCTTTCGGCGCCGAGGATGGCCGCCTTGATGATGTCCAGACCGGTTTTGAGACCGCCATCCACCTGCAGCCGCACCTTGTGGCGCAGGCCGTTGGCCACCAGGGCCTGTTGGGTCTCGGCTAGCCCCAGCTCCCAGGGAGAGCCGGCGTATTTGACCGAACTGAGCGGGCTTGCACCTGTGCCACCGTCATAACCGGAGACGGTGATGAAGTCCGCATAGGCCTTGGCCACGCCGCAGGCTATGGTGCCGACGCCGGGCTCGGACACCAGCTTGACCGACACCAGGCAGTCCGGGTTGATCTGCTTGATGTCGAAGATGAGCTGGGCCAAGTCCTCGATGGAGTAGATGTCGTGGTGCGGCGGCGGGGAGATCAGGGTCACGCCGGGCACGGAATAACGCAGCTTGGCTATCTGGGCCGTCACCTTGTCACCGGGCAGCTGGCCACCTTCACCGGGCTTGGCGCCCTGGGCCACCTTGATCTGCACCACGTCCGCGTTCATCAGGTAGTGGGGGGTGACGCCGAAGCGCCCCGAGGCCACCTGCTTGATGCGGGAATTCTTCTCGGTGCCAAAGCGCTTGGGATCTTCACCGCCTTCGCCCGAGTTGCTCTGACCGCCGAGCCGGTTCATGGCCACAGCCAGCGCCTCGTGCGCCTCAGGGCCCAGCGCGCCTATGGACATGGCGGCGGAGTCGAAGCGGGGGAACAGCTTGGCGGCGGGCTCAACCTGCTCCAGCGCAACCGGCGTCGTTCCCTGCTTGAGGACGAGCAGATCGCGCAAGGTGGCGACGGGGCGTTCGTTCACGAGACGCGCGTATTCCTTGTAATCGGCGTAGTTGCCGGAGCGCACCGCCACTTGCAGGGTCTGCACCACGTCCGGGTTGTAGGTGTGGTACTCGCCGCCGTGGACGAATTTGAGCAGGCCGCCCTGGGTCAGCGGCTTGCGGCCGAGCCAGGCCTGGCGTGCCAGATTGACCTGATCCTGCTGGATGTCGGTAAAGTCGGCTCCCTGAATGCGGCTCGATACGCCGCGGAAGCAGAGCTCGACCACGGAGCTGGACAGACCCACGGCTTCGAACAGCTGGGAGCAGCGGTAGCTTGCGACCGTGCTGATGCCCATCTTGGACATCACCTTGTAGAGGCCCTTGTTGATGCCGTTACGGTAGTTGAGCATGGCCTGGCGCAGGCTCATCTTCAGCACCCCTTCCTCGACCTGTTTGGCCAGGGTCTCGTAGGCGAGATAGGGATAGATGGCGGTGGCGCCAAAGCCCAGCAGCACGGCGAAGTGGTGCGGGTCGCGCACGCTGGCGGTCTCCACCAGGATATTGGCGTCGCAGCGCAGGTTGTTGTCCACCAGGGTGCGTTGCACCGCGCCCACCGCCATGGCGGCCGGAATGGGCAGGGTGTCGGCACTGATGTCTCTGTCAGACAGCACCAGCAGCACGGTGCCATTGCGGGCCTTGTCGGCCGCGTCGGCACAGAGCCGCTCCAGCGCTGCCTGCAGCCCCTCTTCGGGCTGGTAGTTGAGGCTCAGCACCGCATGACGGTAGTGCTCCCCTTCCAGTGCCAGCAGCTGGTGGAAGTCGGAGTAGAGCAGGATAGGCGACTGGAACAGCACCCGGTGGGCGTGGCCGAAGGTCTCGTTGAACACGTTCTGCTCGCGACCTATACAGGTGGCCAGCGACATGACGTGGTTTTCCCGCAGCGGATCTATGGGCGGGTTGGTCACCTGGGCGAACATCTGGCGGAAGTAGTCGTAAAGGGTACGCTGGCTGGAGGAGAGCACCGCCATCGGGGTGTCATCCCCCATGGAGCCCACCGCCTCCTGGCCGTTCTCGCCGAGCACGCGAATGATTTGATCCAGCTCCTCGTAGGAGTAGCCGAACAGTTTCTGATAGGTCTTGAGCTGATCGTCAGGGAGCTCGCGGGCGCCTGTGCTGGCGTCATCCATCTGCTCGAACGGCACCAGTCGCTTGCAGTGCTTGTCCATCCACTGCTTGTATGTGTGACGGCTCTTGAGATCGTCATCGATCTCGAAGCTGGTCCACACCTTGCCGTTGCTGGTATCCACCACGAACAGCTCGCCCGGGCCGACCCGGCCCTTCTCCAGCACTTCGTCCGGGGTGTAGTCCCAGGTGCCGACCTCAGACGCGAGGGTGATGAACTTGTCCTTGGTGATGACGTAGCGGGCCGGGCGCAGGCCGTTACGGTCCAGGGCGCAGGTGGCGTAGCGGCCATCTGTCATGACGATGCCGGCGGGGCCATCCCAGGGCTCCATGTGCATGGAGTTGAAGTCATAGAAGGCGCGCAGATCGTCATCCATGTTCGGGTGCTTCTGCCATGCTGGCGGGATCAGCAGGCGCATGGCGCGGAACAGGTCCATGCCACCGGCCAGGAAGAGATCCAGCATGTTGTCGAGGCTGGAGGAATCCGACCCAGTGGTGTTGACGAAGGGGGCTGCCTCTTGCAGATCCGGGATCAGCGGGGTGGCGAACTTGTAGCTGCGCGCCTTGGCCCACTGGCGGTTGCCGGCTATGGTGTTGATCTCGCCGTTGTGGGCGAGGTAGCGGAAGGGTTGCGCCAGCGGCCAGCGTGGGCTGGTGTTGGTGGAGAAACGCTGGTGGAACACGCAGATGGCGGCCTGCATGCGGATGTCGGCGAGATCCAGATAGAAACGCGGCAAATCCACCGGCATGCACAGTCCTTTATAGACGGTGACCAGGTTGGAGAGGCTGACCACATAGAAGTAGTCGTCGCTGATGCGCTTCTCGATGCGGCGGCGCACTATATAGAGGCGGCGCTCGAGATCCTTGTCGACCCAGCCTGGCGGCGCGTTGACAAAGACCTGTTCAATGCTTGGCAGGGACGCCTTGGCGATGGGACCGAGCACATTGGTATCGATGGGCACCTTGCGCCAACCGACCAGACTCAGGGTCTCTCTTTCCAGCTCCTCGTCGATGATGTCGCGGGTCTGCTGGGCCAATACGGGGTCCGGGTTCAGGAACAGCATGCCGACCGCATAGTTGCGGCCCAGGTGCCATCCCTTCTCTTCGGCGACAGCGCGATAGAAGCTGTCCGGTTTTTGCAGCAGCAGACCACAGCCATCGCCGGTCTTGCCGTCGGCGGAGATACCGCCGCGGTGCTGCATGCGAGCCAAGGCTGACATCGCGAGACGGACAAGCTTGTGGCTGGCTTCCCCTTCCATGTGGGCCAACAGGCCGAAGCCACAGTTATCCCTCTCCAGCTTTGGATCATATAGTGACATTGCATTTCTCCCTTGCTCGGCCTTCCATCGCACTGTCATCGACAGACTGCATAAATTGCGATTGGCTCTTGTGGTTCCGTCCGCCTGAGGTGGCGAATCTCCAAACTAATGGGATTTTCGGGCAAGGTCAATTGGACATCCCGCTTGTTTGCAATGTTACACCGCCATAACAAAATGCGGGTTTCAGAGACTCAATCCAGTTTTTGCTATACAAAAATCCATTAAACTTATTTTTTAAAGTTGATTGAACTAATAATGATGGATTTGGCGGTTGACTGCTTTGCGACGCTGAACTGTAGTAATTTTACCAATTCATCCCGGCGGGGGCGGGCGGGGATCACATTTCAGGATCCTGCGTCTTGCATTTATCCGGATGCGGGCTAAGCGAGATTTTTGCAGTGCTAACAGCCGGTTAGAGGGGAGGCATAGTTCCACTTTCCCCTCTTTGTCGAAGGTCTGTGGTTTCCAAAAGTAACCTTAAAACCCTGTCTGTGGGTATTTATCGCACGCAATGTGAATATTTATATGGTTTTTGGGGGCGAGAGGGCTTGATCCAGCTCAGCCTGGCGGGGAGCCTCTGCCAGTACAATGACAGCTCATATCGGAGGTGTCATGCAGTTACACGAACTCATCAATACATTCGGCCAGGATCTCAAGCAGCGCCACGGCCAGAAGATCCACAAACTCTCCATTCACGGCGCCTTCACCTGCCCGAACCGGGACGGCACCCTGGGCCGCGGCGGCTGCACCTTCTGCAATGTCTCCTCTTTCGCCGACGAATCGACCCAGCAGCTTTCTGTCGTGCAACAACTGCTGGCGCGCCGGGACGAAGTGACCCGAGCCAAGCGCTATCTCGCCTACTTTCAGGCCTATACCAGCACCTATGCCGAGGTGGAATACCTGCAACGCATGTATGAGGAGGCGTTGTCGGTCAGCGACATGGTGGGGCTCTGTGTCGGGACCCGGCCCGATTGCGTGCCGGATGCGGTGCTGGATCTGCTGGCGGGCTATCAGGCCCGTGGCTACGAGGTGTGGCTGGAGCTGGGGCTGCAAAGTGCAAGCGACAAGACACTGCAACGGATCAATCGCGGCCACGGTTATGCCGCTTATGAGGATGCGGTAAGACGTGCCCATCATCGCGGTATCAAGGTCTGTGCCCATCTGATTGTCGGTCTGCCCGGTGAGGTGCCCATGGATAGCCTCGATACCCTGCATCGCATCGTTGCGACCGGGGTCGAGGGGATCAAGCTGCATCCGCTCCACGTGGTGGAGGGGAGCACCCTCGGCAAGGCGTGGCAGGCTGGGCGGCTGGAGGTGCTGACGCTGGAACACTATGTGGAGGCGGCTGTGGCCATGATCCAGCACACGCCCCCCGAGGTGGTCTATCACCGCATCTCGGCGTCGGCACGCCGTCCGACCCTGCTGGCCCCAGCCTGGTGTGAGAATCGCTGGACCGCCATGGCAGAAATTGCCGCTGAACTGACTCGATCAGGCCCCCAGGGGGCTGCCCTGGGCCGACCCTTCTCGCTCGCTCCTTTTAATGAGTGGCAACTCTAATTTCATTAAAAAAACAGAGGGTTATTAGATGAAATTCAGTCTTTGCAGTATAGTTTCGTTCAAGTCGCCTTGATAAGATGGTCGGCTTGAAAAAGATATTGTTATCAATAACTCTTTAGTAATTAATGGACCGGGCAGGATATCTCGCACTCCTTGCCGTCATCAGATGACGTGCGTGGCTCCTCTCTTCCCGGCTTGACGATGTGTGAGTCTGGCGATGGCATTGGATGTCATTGCCCAGTGCGCTAATTGGGTTGTCGGTTCGCGATGATGGGATCTGCTCTGCATTCACAGGTCGCCACCAGGTTCCGGGTGATGATTTCCCTGCGACAACCGTCTGAATCATGTTTTGACAGGATGCTATGCAAGCAGAAACCAGCCATATAGATGAACTATTGGAATGCTTGGTCTTTTTGACCCGTTTTTATGGCGTACCCAATAGTCAGGATGCCCTCACCACGGGCTTGCCACTGGTCTCGGGCCGTCTGAGTACGGCACTCTTCAGTCGCGCTGCCGAGCGTGGCGGTTTGTCCGCCCGTGAGGTGATCCAGCCACTCGAAAACATCTCTCCCCTGCTGTTGCCCTGCGTCTTGCAGACGCGGCAGGGCGGCGCCTGCATCCTGCTGGAGTGGAACAAGGACAGGAGCCAGGCCAAGGTCATCTTCCCCCAGGCCGGTGATGCGGCGCAGTGGGTCAGCACAGCCCAGCTGGGCGACGAGTACAACGGCCGGCTGTTCTTCGTCAAGAAGCAGTTCAAGTTTGATGAACGCTCCCCCAAGGTGCTGGAGACCCGGGATGGTCACTGGTTCTGGAGCACGCTGTTTGAATCTCGCGGCATCTATCGCGATGTGCTGATTGCCTCCATTCTCATCAACCTCTTTGCGGTGGCCAGCCCTCTGTTCACCATGAATGTCTACGACAAGATAGTGCCCAACCTGGCGTTCGACTCCCTCTGGGTGCTGGCGGTAGGGGCCATGGTAGTGTTTACCTTTGACTTCGTGATGCGCCAGTTGCGCAGCTACTTCATCGACATTGCCGGCAAGAAATCGGATGTGCTGCTGTCGGCCAAGATCTTTGCCAAGGTCATGGGGATGAAGATGGAGTCCCGCCCTGCCTCGACGGGGGCGTTCGCCAAGCATCTGCAGGAGTTTGAATCGGTACGGGAGTTCTTCACCTCCGCCACCGTATCGACCCTGATTGATCTGCCGTTTGCGGTCTTCTTCCTCTTCATCATCTGGCTGTTTGCCGGTGTCATGGTGGTGGTGCCCATCGTCGCCATGCTGATCCTGGTGGCCTACAGCTTCTATATCCAGGCACCGCTCAAGCAGTCCATCGAGGAGGGTTCCCGCCTGGCCTCCCAGAAGAACGCCAACCTGATCGAAAGCATCTCCGGCCTTGAGACCGTCAAGATCTTCGGCGCCGAGAGCATGTTCCAGCACCGCTGGGAGCAGGCTGTGTCCCACATCTCGACCTGGGGCGTGCAGACCCGTCGCATCACCAATTCCATGTCCTCTCTGGCGAGCTATATCCAGCAGGTGGTGACTGTGGGGTTGGTCATCGTCGGGGTCTACCAGATCTCCGAAGGGCTGGTGACCATGGGGGGCATGATCGCCGCCGTCATGCTGTCCAGCCGCGCCATCGCTCCCATGGTTCAGCTCTCCGTGCTGTCGACCCGCTACAACCAGGCCAAGTCTGCCCTGGAGATCCTGGAGAAGATCATGATGACGCCGGGCGAGCAGGAGGAGGGCAAGCAGTACATTCACCACCCCATCATCCAGGGCCGCATCGAGTTCGAAAACGTCTCCTTCAAATACCCGGGCATGGAAAGCAGCACACTGCACAACATCAACCTGCGCATCGAGCCGGGGGAGAAGGTGGCCATCATAGGGCGGATCGGGGCGGGCAAGACCACCCTTGAGAAGCTGCTGATGGGGCTCTACCGACCGACGGACGGTCTGGTGCGCCTCGATGGCTTCGAGCTGGATCAGCTGGCGCCGGCCGCCATCCGTCGCAACATCGGCTGTGTGCCGCAGGACGTGACTCTCTTCTTTGGCTCGGTGCGAGACAACATCATGCTGGGCAACCCGCTGGTGGATGATGCTCGGGTCGTGCGCGCCGCCAAGCGGGCTGGCGTCACCAACTTTACCAATCGGGATCCCAATGGGCTGGACCGGCAGATAGGCGAGGGAGGGCGTCAGCTCTCGGGTGGTCAGCGCCAGGCCATTTTGCTGGCTCGTGCCTTGCTCAACGATCCGCCCATCCTGGTGATGGATGAGCCAACGTCCAACATGGACAACCAGTCAGAGATGCATGTGAAGCAGGAGCTGGCAAGACTGGGTCCTGAAACCACGCTGATCCTCATTACCCACAAGACCTCCATGCTGGACGTGGCCTCCCGGGTCATCGTCGTGGAGCAGGGGAAGATAGTGGCTGACGGCCCCAAGGAGACGGTGCTGCAACAACTGAAGGAAGGCAAGGTGCGGGTGCAGGAGACGGCCAATGGCTAACAACTGGTTCAAGAAAACGACACCAGACACAGTGTTGCCCGCCCCCGAGCACCTCGAGTATGTCGACGACGGTGCCGCCGCCGTCTTGCTGAGCACGCCAACCCGCGCCAAGGTGCTGCTCTGGGCCTGTTTCCTGTTCTTCATGAGTGCCATCATCTGGGCCGCCTGGGCCGAGCTTGACGAGGTCACCGTCGGCCAGGGCAAGGTCATTCCGTCCCGCCAACTGCAGGTGATCCAGAACTTGGAAGGGGGGATCGTCAAGGAGATCTTCGTCAAAGAGGGTGACATAGTCGAGGAGGGGCAGCCGCTGCTGCGCATAGACGATACCCGCTTCAAGTCGGATTTTCGCGAGCGTGAACAGGAGCTGGTGATCCTCAAGGGCGACATCGCCCGTCTGCGTGCCGAGATCCGCAGTGTGGTGGTCAAGAGAGAACCCAACCTCGGCTGGCGTGAGCAGGTGGTCATCGACAAGCAGCCCATCGTCTTCCCCGAAGGGTTCGAGAACGTCTTTGCGGAATACGTGGCCCGTGAAAAGTCGGTACAGGACGAGCGGCTCAACAATTTGAACAACCAGCTCTACATTCTCGGTCAGCAGATCGAGCAGAAGGAGCAGGAGACCATAGAGCTCAATGCCAAGATACGGACAGTGAGTCGCAGCGTGGATCTGGCCCGCCAGGAGTTGAACATCAGCCGGCCTCTCGCAAAAGAGGGTATAGTTCCTCAAGTGGAGCTAATTAAACTGGAGCGGCAGGTCAACGAGATGCAGGGCGAGCTGGAAGCCAACCGCCTGCTCATCCCCAAACTCAACTCGGTGCTGCGGGAGACCATCTCCAAGCGCAATGACATCGCCTTGAAGTTCAGAGCGGACTCCCAGACCGAGCTCAATGAACGTCAGGGCAAGCTGAGCCAGTTGTCCGAAGGCCAGGTCGGTCTGCGGGACAGGGTCGATCGCACCAGCGTGATAGCGCCGCTCAAGGGCACCATCAAGAAGCTCAAGATCAATACCCTGGGAGGGGTCGTACAGCCTGGCATGGATCTGATGGAGATAGTGCCGCTGGAGGATACCCTGCTGGTGGAAGCCAAGGTATCACCCAAGGACATAGCCTTCCTGCGACCCGGGCTGGAGGCCGTGGTCAAGATAACCGCTTATGATTTCACTGTTTATGGAGGTTTACATGGCAAGGTTGAACAGATAAGTGCCGACTCGATCCAGGATGAGGAGGGCAACTCCTTCTATCTGGTTCGGGTGCGTACCGAGAAGAGTTATCTGGGCGATGAGCTTAACGCACTTCCCATCATCCCCGGTATGTTAGCCAGTGCAGATATCATTACTGGCAAAAAAAGTGTCCTAGACTACTTGCTCAAGCCCATCCTGCGGGCTAAGCAGTCGGCACTGAGAGAACGATAAGCCAACAATCTAAAAACAACATGACTGGAGATACCATGAAGAAGACGATTGTTGCCATGCTGGTTAGTGGCACCATACTGTTCCCGGGCCTGAGCCAGGCACAGACACTGGAACAGTCAGTGGCACAGTCACTGGCTACCCATCCGAAAATCAAGGAAGCTTTTGATCTCTATCAGGCACGACTGTACCAGCATGATGGAGCCAAGGGCGGCTACTATCCCACCATAGATCTGCGTGGCGGCGTTGGTTACGAGAAGACCGACAGCCCCTCGACCCGTGCGGCGGGTGCCAACTCGCAGACGATCGATGATTCCATGACTCGTAAAGAGGCCGGGATCAGTCTGCGCCAGATGCTGTTTGACGGCTTCGATGTCAGCAGCAATGTGGCCCGGACCGATGCCGCCGCCCAGGCCCAGCGTCTGGCCATGATCTCCGAGGCGGAGAACACGGCGCTGCGTGTGGCCGAGGTGTACCTCAACATGCTGCGTCAGCAGGAGATCCTGGAGCTGTCCAAGCAGAACCTGGAAACCCACGAGCAGATCCGCAGCGACATCCAGAAACGGACAGACTCAGGTTTGGGCTCGACCGCGGACCAGACCCAGATCGATGGTCGTGTGGCACGAGCCTACTCCAACCAGGCGGCCGCGGAGAACAACTATCGGGATGCCGAGAGCGAGTTCATCCGGGTCGTGAATGAGGTGCCCAAGGATCTGGTGCAGCCGGCTCCCAACAGCCAGTTGATCCCGGCCACTCTGGAGGACGCGCTGAAGACGGCCACCGAGGTTCACCCGACCCTGCTGTCCTCCCTGCAAGACATCGAAGAGGCCAAGTATCAGCATGAAGGATCCAAGTCCGGGTTCTACCCGAACGTGGCCTTCGAGGTGGATCAGAACTGGAACGAGGACATCGATGCGGTCAAAGGACGCAACGACGACCTCACAGCCATGGTCCGGATGCGTTACAACCTGTTCCGTGGCGGCTCCGATCTGGCTGAAAGCAAGGCCACCTCGGCACTCTATTCCCAGGCAAAAGACATTCACCTGAATGCCTTCCGTCAGGTGGAAGAGGGGACCCGCCTCGCCTGGAATGCCAAGGAGTCGCTGGCCAAGCAGAAAGTCTTCCTGAAAGAGCACGTGGACGCCAGCTACGACACCGTACAGGCGTACAAGAAGCAGTTTGGTCTGGGACAACGGACCTTGCTGGACGTGCTGAACACGGAGAACGAACTGTTCGAGGCTCGCCGCAGCTACATCACGGCCGAGTATGACTCCCTGCTGGCGGATTACCGTATCCTCAATGCCACCGGGGGACTGCTCAATGCCATGAATGTACAGCAGCCCGCTGATTGGCAGGCCAACAACAACTGATGGTCATCGTGCTGATGCCATATCAGTCAGAAGAAATGGCTGCAGCTTGCTGCAGTCATTCTTTTATGTATTTGGCTTTCAACTGAAGATTGCAATGGCATGCCGCAGGGGAAACATGTGACATCGTGGTGCAAGGCAGGGAGCCGCAGGCTCTTCTGGCCAGCATGGCTCATCAGCCCCGTGCAGCGTTGGCGGCTCCAGCTGTTGTGGCTGGTGCTGCTGTCTATCCCTCTGCTGCTCAGCGCCAGCCAGCCCTTGTCGTCGGAAGATCTGAAGCTGGTCAAGCGGGCGGAGGAGACCTATGGCCCTCGTGCAGGCAAGCGGGTCACCAGCTGGCGCACGCTGGCCATGCAGAACCGGGCTGCGGGTCTGACGGAGCGGCAGAAGCTGGAGAAGGTGAACCAGTTTTTCAATCAGATGCGGTTTATCGATGACATCAAGCTGTGGCGCAAGAAGGATTACTGGGCTACCCCGCTGGAGTTTTTGGGGGCGGCTGGCGGAGATTGTGAAGACTTCAGCATTTCCAAATACTTTACGCTGCTGGAGCTTGGCATCCCGGATGAAAAAATGCGGATGGTATATGTCAAGGCATTGGATTATAACCAGTTTCATATGGTTGTTGCCTATTATGAGACGCCAGCATCAGTGCCTCTCATTCTGGACAATCTCGTCGGTGCCATTCGCCCGGCCAGTCAGCGGGCGGATCTGGTGCCAATTTACAGCTTTAACGGTAGTCACTTGTGGTTGATGAAGGCGCGTGGTCAAGGGGAACTGGCCGGGCAATCATCCCGCTTGGGATTATGGACTGACTTACGCAATCGCATGACTTCAGGGCGATTGGCTCGGCCTGTGGTGAATTTGGATGATTAACCTATGACGCTCTACAGACAACTATTGGCAACCATGCTGTTACTGTTCGGATTGCTGTTTGCCGCCACCTACTGGGTACAGTTCAATTCGACCCGCAACTATCTGGCGCAGCAGCAGGAGACCACAGTCATCAACACCTCCACCGCCCTGGGTCTGGCGTTGACGCCGTATCTGGAGAACGGGGACAAGGTGAGTGCCGAATCCGTCATGAAGGCCGTGTTCGACGGCGGCTACTATCGACTGGTCCGACTCGATCTGCTGGCTTCCAAGGATGTCATCGAACTTGAAAACAGTAGCAACATTCAGGGGGTACCGCAGTGGTTCATCGAGCTGGGCCTCTTTCCTGAGGTATCCAACGAATCCATTCTGACCTCGGGCTGGTTGCAACTGGGCAAGCTGAAGATAGTGGGCCATCCGGGACAGGCCTACTACGAGCTCTGGAAGGGGATGAGCGAGCTGGCGACCTGGTTCCTGGTGGGCTTCCTGATCACCACCATTCTGCTGATGCGGGCACTCAACTACCTGCTCAAACCGCTCAAGCTCATCTGCGAGCAGGCGGTCGAGATTGAGCTGCACCACTTCGGACACACCATTCCCGAGCCCAAGAGCCGCGAGTTGAAACAGGTGGTGCAGGCCATCAACACCCTCTCGAGCAAGCTGGCGGTGCAGTTCAAGGAGCAGGCCGATGAAGCCGAGAATCTGCGCGCCCGGGTCTATGTGGATGCGGTCTCCGGGCTCGGCAACCGCTCCTACTTCGTGGGACAGGTCAATGCCTGGATCGCCGAAGCGGGACAGGGGGGCGTCATGCTGGTGGCCGTCGACATGCTGGACGATCTCTATCGTGAGGAAGGCTATGCGGCGCGGGACAACATGGTCAAGTCTATCGCCCAGGTGCTCAGGGAGCTGCTGGACGGCTGGGATGGTGCGGCGCTGGCCCGGATCTCGGCCACCGAATACGCCCTGCTCTGTCCTACCGATGATCTGTCGCAGCTCAAGGATCTGGCTGAGCTTATCAATAGCCGTATCGCCGATCTGGTGGTCAATCCCATGGGTGAGAGCGGTGCGCTCTCCGTGGTCGGGATCGCCGGCCGTGATGGCGATGATGACCTCTCCGCCCTGCTGACCAAGGCGGACAATGCGCTGGGCAAGGCGCGCAACGAGCGGCGGGGTGCCGTCGTCATGGAAGGGGGCTCGGATCAGGGGTTGATGGGGCGCCTGGCCTGGCGTGATCTGGTACAGGATGCAATGGCCCGAAACCTGTGGCGCTTCAAGGCGCAGCCTGCCTGTCGTTTCGATGATGGTACGCGCCTGCATGCGGAGCTGTTCGCTTCCATCTCGCGCGATGGGACCGACTATTTCGCAGGCCAGTTCTTGCCCGCCATAGAGCAGTTCCAGATGGGGGCCGAGTTTGACAAGGCCGTTCTGGAAGCCTGCGTGCCCTTGTTCAAGCAGCAATCCGAGCTGGTGCTCGCGGTCAACATCACCGCAGGGTCGCTCTGTTCGGATGAGTTCCTGACCTGGCTGAGCGGCTATCTGGCTGTGAATGGCGAGTTGAAGGAGAGACTGCTGTTCGAGATCCCTGAGGCCGCCATCATGAAACACAAGCAGCATGTGACCAACCTGGTCGAGGTGCTGCGAGAGCAGGGCTTCCTGTGGGGGGTCGATCACTATGGTCGCCACTTCCAGTCCCTCGGATATCTGGAGGAACTGGCCCCTGCCTACGTCAAGGTGGATCACGGCTATACCAGCCAGGTCATGGAGCCGGGAGCCGATACCTCCTTCCTGGCTGCGGTCTGCCGGGCCGCCCACAATGCGGGTGTCACGACCATCGCCACCCGAGTGGAGGATCAGCAGCAGGTCGAGGTGCTGGCCAGTCTGCATATAGACGGTTATCAAGGCTTCGTTCATCCGGCATTCCCACTGCCGTGAATCACGCAATCATATTGAAAAGGGCCCCAATGAGGGCCCTTTTTTATATCCATTTAGAATATATGAAGGTGCTTTGCTGCGATGAACATGCAGAAGGGCTGAAAGGCGAGTTGTTAGTGTATTGATTTGTCTGTGTAAAAAACATTCATTCGATTCGCTGCATCGGATGAAGCCAAACAGATTCAATGTTGTACATTTTTGCAACTGAAGCTCGATGGGCGCGCATCTAGAGTGTAGGCATCAAGATCTGTCACCCTGGAGCAATGGATATGCGCACCCAAATCATCGACAAAACCGTCGTCGTCTCTTCCGTGGAAGGCAATGTTCAGATCCTGCTTGCCGATGGCAGCAGCCGTCCTCTCCAGCCTGGTGAGATATTGCAACCGGGCGCCAAGCTCAATATTGCCGACGATGCGAAATTGATGTTGGCACCCTACGATGACAACCCCGGGCAGGCCGCAGCCGCCCCCGCCGAGACAGATATACCGGCCGAAGGGCAACCCTCATCATCGGCCGAGAACAGCAACCTTCCTCCAGAAATTGCGGCCTTGCAAGAATCCATCCTGCAAGGGGTCGACCCGACCAAGGACTTTGAAGCCGCCGCAGCCGGCGGGGCGCCTGCCGCAGGTGGGGGTGGCGGCATCGGCGGGGTCGCGGGGGCCAGTGGCAACGGCGGCTTTGTCGTCATCGATCGTGTCGGTGATGCGACCATAGCCGAGGCCGGATTTGATACCAGCTATGACGCCTTGCTCGATCAGAATGTGCTGCAGGAAGACGATCTTCTGCCAGAGAATGAGCTCGATGATCTGGATGAATCTGAAGTCACCCAGGAAGACCAAGCCATCAGTGGCAACCTGCTGCTCAACAGCAGCAACTCCGACGGCCCTTTCGACGCATCCATTGTCTCCTATAGCTGGGGCAGCAATATCGGCATTCTAGCCGGTGTCGAGAGCTCATTGGACGGGATAGGCACCCTCATCATCAATGCCGACGGCTCCTACACCTTCACTCCGGCACTCAATTACACAGGCCCTGTGCCGCCAGCCAACTACATAGTGACAGATGGCGATGATACCAATAACTCCATTCTGACCATCACCATTACCCCTACGGATGAAACAGTCTCCTTGGGCGGGCTGCAGGTCGAAGGGGGCGAGCTTGTTCTGAATGAAGCGGCACTGCCCGATGGCAGCAGCCCGGATGCTGCTGGCCTGACCAAGAGCGGCGCCTTCACCTTCAATGCGGCAGATGGCATCCAGAGCCTGACTCTGGGTGGCGTGGTACTCATCAGTAACGGTCAGGTCATCAGCAGTTTCCCGCAGGCGATCCCGAGCCCTCTGGGCAATCAGCTGTTGGTGACAGGCATCAGCTACAACCCGGTGACAGGCGCCGGCACTGTGACTTACAGCTATACCCTGAGCGATAACGAGGCTCACACCCAGCCTGCCAATGACACTGCCCTGACCGACAGTTTCAATGTTGTGCTGACGGACAGCGACGGTGACAGCACCAGTGCCAGTCTGGATGTGGTGATACTGGATGACGTACCCAGCGTGCGCCTGCTCCCTGGGGCCGGTGAGCTGGGTGTGGTCAGCGTGGACGAGAGCTTGCCTGCCTTGGATGGTGCAGACAGCGATGGCATAGGTAGTGCGACCCTGGCGGCAGCCGTGGTGCAAGCCCAGTTCAGCCATGCGTTCGGTGCGGATGGTGCGGGCAACATCGGCTACAACCTGGCCCTCAATGGCAGCAATGTGGCGAGCGGCCTCTATGCGGTTGATCCGCAGGCCGCCAATGGCCAGGGTACTCAGATCCTGCTCAATCAAGTGGGCAATGTCATCACCGGCAGCGCCAACGGGGTGAGCT